>CANMHY010000012.1 GCA_947497675.1 Alphaproteobacteria bacterium | reverse complement strand
AAGATGATGAATATCAAGGTTCACAAATGTTCCAACGAATGCGGCAATAAAACATAGGACCCCAGAAATCAAGAGGACGAAATAAAAATCTTCCTGATTTTTTATGCCGTATTTATTAAGCGTTTTTTGAGAAAACTCTGAAATTGATGTCATTTTTTAGCCGACTCCCCTATTTTTTTATTTTGACAGGATCTAAAGCTTTTCTTCTTTTCTCTTTAAACCACAGTTAGAAGGTTAGAGTTAAAAATTACAACAGTCAAGCAGATACCCGATGTTGATGGTTTTAAATTTAGAGCCTAAGGGTAAGGGGTTGTAGTTTACATTTTCCACTTAAACATTTCATATTTAATAACCGTTAAAAAATGACGTTTAATAAATATGATTTTTAAAGTTTTCTTAAAGCTATTTCTTTCTCAAAATTTATTTTCATGCCGTTATCGTCAAATTTTTCTTTTACAGTCATCGATAAAGTCCTTAAAAATTTAAGCTCAAAAAAAATAAAAAAGTGCCCATTGGTCTTTTCAATATTTTTCTTCTCAGGTACGACAATTTTGAGGTCAAAAGAGAGGGCTTTCTAAACTCTCTGTTGAAAATTTGTAATACTCTGAAAAATGTAAAAGAATGACAAAAAAACTCTCTCCCCATGATCGATTTACCCGCGCGAGCATGACCCATCCAAAGGTTGCCGAGGAGTTTTTTAAAAAAAATTTGCCTGAAAAGATTCAAAAGATGATCGAC
Organism: Alphaproteobacteria bacterium; assembly: GCA_947497675.1. GTDB lineage: Bacteria > Pseudomonadota > Alphaproteobacteria > 16-39-46 > 16-39-46 > 16-39-46. Next base: position 8,563 of record CANMHY010000012.1, on the reverse strand, counting down.
TTTTCGTCTCTGAAGTTTAACAAAGAGAGTTTTATCGATGATCATTTAAAGCTGCAGATTGCGGATATGCTTTTCTCTGTCAACTTCAATGGAAAACCAGGGTTTATTTATCTCCTTGTGGAACATGCTTCAACGCCACAACCTCTTCTTCCGTTTCGAATGCTCAAGTACGTCATTGCCATTATGGAGGACCATTTAAAAAGGACCAAATCACGGACACTTCCTCTTGTCTTTTGGACTTTGGACAAGTAAGAAGAAAATAAGACAAATCTAAAAAAGTTAATTTTAGATTTGGAGAGGTTGTTACTGCTCCCCATAAATTAAATAAGTTGATTCATCTTTTAAAAAAGCACAAAGTTGACCTAATATCTTGATTATGAACAAAAAGATGGATCAACTTCATGCTTATAGAAACCCTAACACACTTAAAAAACTTTCGCGATAAAATTTATCATTTTTTTTGTCACAGACGTGACGCTTCCATGGAATTGGTGGATGCTTTATCAAGCATAGCCTCAGTGAAGAGCATTGTTGAACTATCTCTCAACCCCTTGCATCGGCGAAATTACTGTAGCATCACGCGTGTTCTTGATGAGTTTTATAGACCCAAATGGTCTACAAATAGAGAGTTAAATTCTTCTGTGAAGGCTCAAAAGAACGAAGATCTTACAAAGATTTTATCTTCGTATTGCCCTGTGTTGGAAAAGAGGAATTACCACGTCTTTGGAGTAGACTGCACTGCCAATCCTCGCCTCTACGCACCGACTGTATCAGATCGAAGTTTTGTCCATGCCCCCACTGTCATTTCCGGAAACAAGCCGATCACCATTGGTCATCAATATAGCATTGCTGCTTATTTTCCAGAAAAAAAAGAGGACCGAAATCCGCCTTGGATTATTCCTTTATCATGTGAACGTGTTGAGTCTTCTCAAAATGGCGTGAATGTCGGGATGGAGCAGATAAAAAAATGCATTGAATCTCAATCTTCATTTAAAGAAAAATTATGTGTTTCCGTTGGAGATAGTGCTTACTCAAATTCTGAGTGCTTAGGGTTTGTAGAAAAAAATCCCAACCAAGTTCATATCAGCCGTGCACGAAATAACAGGAATTTTTATTATCCCTATAAGCCCACAAATGAACTCAAAAAAAGAAAAAAAGGGCGTCCAAAACAATACGGTGATTTACATAAACTCAACAAAGAATCTACATGGAGAGAACCTGATGAGAGTCTTAAATTTGACACAAGAAATAAAAAAGGAACGCCTCAAATTATAAAAATTGAATGCTGGAACTCCCTTGTTATGCGTGGGAGTCAGCAGGAAAAAGGTTCTGATTGTGTTTTTCGTCTTATGCGTGTGCGTGTCTATAAAGAAGATGGTACTTTCCTTTTTAAAAGGCCGCTTTGGCTCATTGTCTCGGGTGCAAAGCGCATGGAATTAAGTCTCTTAGATGTTTTTACGATCTACAGACAACGATTTGATCTGGAGCATTTTTTTAGATTTGGAAAAACAAGACTCCTCATGAACAAAAGCCAAACACCTGACTCAACACATGAAGAAGTCTGGTGGCAGCTCGTTATGATGTCATATACGCAACTCTACTTAGCCCGTAATGTTGCTCAAAATATGCCAAAACCATGGGAAAGAAGTTTACCTATTTTTAAGGAGCCTGCTCGAGAGAAGTCACCCACACAAGTCCAAAATGACTTCTTTAGAATTATTCAGGAGATTGGGACACCTGCACAACCACTCAAACCCCGGAAAAAATCAAAAGGCAGACAAAAGGGACAGGTGCAAATCAGAAGACAACGTTATCCCATTGTATCAAAAAAGAAAAAATCGCCTGAAAAGCTCCTTGATACAGGATAAAAATCTTCTTCAATTCAAAAAAGCCTTTTTTTGAGAAAAAAATTAGGATGCTTCAAAGCTTCTCAGGGAATCTTTTGTCCAAAGTCCAATTGTCTTATATACAGGCAAAAAAGAATACCCGTATTCCATGGACCTGTTTGATCTTTTGGCACCCGAAGAAAGAACGCTCGCTAAAGAAACATTCCATGCACCTTATTCTTTGATTGATCTAAGTCAAGCAACAGACGAAGAGCTTGAGAAATATCTCTGGTTCGGCAGCATGAGCCTTCTTTTAAAGCACATCCATGATAGCGATATTCTGCCTTTTTTTAAGGGCTTTCTGGATCTTCTGAAAGAGATTGAAAAACACGGCGAGAGTAGATATATTTATACGGTCATTAGCTATATTGCGATTGCCGGAAAAGTGCCTGATAAAGAGGAGTTTCTCCACGTGGTTAAAAATTTGGAAAATATTGATAAGGAGGAGACAATGCAATCCCTTGCAGAATATTTAGAAATAGAAGTTTTTAAAATAGGGTTTGAAAAAGGCCGGAAAGAGGAACGTCTCCAAATAGAGCAAGAACGTGCTGAGGCTGAGCAGGAGCGTTCAAAAGCTGAGCAACAATCTCGTATAAAAATAGCAAAATCCATGTTTGCCAATGGCATAAGTTTGGACAAAATTGCTATTATCACAGAATATTCTCAGAAAGAGCTTAAACTGATTCTTTCTTAAGACTCAGGACACGATGTCAACACTTCTCATTTCTATTTAAAAGGATGAGTCCATCAATATTTACGACGACTTTTCTTTATTTGGCGCAAACTTGGCGCAAACATTTTCTATTTTTTAGATTTTACAGAAAAATTCTTTCTAACGAAGGTGCATTATAATTAATTTTTGCAAAAGTTTGTTTTTTTTCTTTAATAATATACCTTAAGAGATAGGGTATTTTATGGAAAACTTCACATCTTTAAGACCAGAGATCTTGCAAAATCTCCTTGAAAAAGGATGCTCTTTTAAAGCGCGACGTGTTTTCTTATTTCTTGCGGAAAGGATAAAACACGCGTGGTTTCATGAATTGAACATATCGAAACTTTCTTTAGGGAATCATAAAATCCAAATTCAGAAGAGGGGTATCTTTAACGCAAAATATTTAATGACAGTTCCAAAAGATTTTTCATAATGTACGAAATGCAAGTTTCGCTTCTTTTAGATTTGATTCCATCGATCAAATGGAAACTTAAAAACATTCAGCTTATGACAGAGGAGAAAAGAAAAAAAGCTCTTATTAATCTTAAAAAAGTTTTGGACTAAACCTTCTTCACAAAAAAATCCTTCTTGCATGGTTTTGTACAAACGCCTAAAAAGAAGGTATTCTTTTGATTAAAATCTTTGGGTAAGGAAAAATACCATGGGAATGCCGCAACGGATTCAAAAAATTCTAAGTTTTTATGAAAGTGACTGCCCCGGAACAAAAGCTCAGCTTGTGCGTCTTCTCATGCATGGAAAACTTTCAGGGACAGGTCATCTCATCATCTATCCAATTGATCAAGGATTCGAACATGGACCAGGACGTTCTTTTTCCATGAATCCTCCGGCCTATGATCCTCACTATCATATTTCCTTAGCGCTAAAAGCTGGTCTTTCAGGGTTTGCAGCACCATTAGGCTTTCTTGAAAGCATTGCGGGAAGTTACGCAGGTCTTATGCCTCTTATCCTAAAAGTTAACAGTGGCATAAGCCTTCTCCCGTCCGGAGAGGATTCCAATCAAGCCATTACGGGCTCTGTGGAGGATGCTTTGCGTCTCGGATGCTGCGCCATTGGATATACCATTTATCCAGGCTCTAATCATACCTATGAGATGTTTGAAAAACTTCAACATCTTACCCAAGAAGCAAAAGCCGCTGGCCTTGCTGTTGTTGTCTGGTCTTATCCAAGAGGTCATGTTTCGAAAGAAGGAGAACAATCCTTAAACGTCATCTCCTATGGGGCCCATATGGCAGCTCTTTTAGGTGCTCATATTATTAAAGTTAAACTCCCAACCGCTTTTCTTGAACACGATGCCTCTCTCCCTCTTTATGAAAAGTATATCCCTGCAAAGACACTTCAAGAACGGGTACAACACGTCGTTCAATCTTGCTTTGATGGACGCCGCTTGGTTGTATTTTCAGGAGGAGAGACACAGACAGTATCAGACGTCTTAGAAGAAGTCCAAGCCATCTATAAAGGCGGGGGAACGGGATCCATCATTGGACGCAACTGTTTTAAACGCCCTGAAGCGGAAGCCCTTGAGATGCTTTCAAAAATGATTAAAATCTACCAAGGCGCTTAAATCTATGCTACTGATTTGTAGAAATTAACTTAAAGGAACCTCCCTTATGAAAATCAATGGAAATGCCATTCGCCCCGGATTTCTAATTCAACATCAAAATCGGCTCTGGGTGGCTGTTAAGATCCAGCACACACAACCTGGAAAAGGCGGCGCCTATCTTCAAGTAGAGCTCAAAGACATTCGCACGGGAACAAAACTTAATGAACGGTTTCGCTCGAGTGAAGATGTTGAACGCATTCACCTTGAGGAACGGGAGTCGCAATTTCTTTATAAAGATGGCGACAAATATGCTTTCATGGATATCCAAAACTATGAACAACTTTCTTTGGGAAGTGATATTGTTCTTGAAGACGCTGCCCCTTATCTTACAGAAGGCATGATTGTGACCCTCTCTTCCTATGAAGGTGAGATCATCAGCATGAAACTCCCCGACAGCGTTGTTATGGAAGTTGTTGAAGCAGACCCTGTCATTAAAGGACAAACAGCAACATCATCTTATAAACCTGCGCTTCTCGAAAACGGAGTGCGTATCATGGTTCCCCCTCACATTGAGTCTGGAACAAAGGTTGTGGTGAATACCGAGGACGGAACGTACGTCGAACGCGCGAAATAAACACCTAAAGTTATAGAGTTAAGGAAAAAGTCCATGAGAGATCTTCTAGGAGGACGCGGTCAGTCCAAGTCTGCAACCGTCAATGTCATGATCCAAGCTGCTTTAAAAGCAGCCCGGGGTCTTGTTCGTGACTTCGGTGAAATCGGAAACCTGCAGATTTCTAAAAAAGGCCCCGCTGACTTTGTTTCAAATGCGGATTTAAAAGCGGACAGAACTTTGCGTGAAGAATTGACAAAAGCACGTCCTTCAATCGGATTCATGACAGAAGAAGGAGATGACATTATTGGATCTGATGACAGCCAACGCTGGATCATTGACCCCCTCGATGGCACCACGAACTTTCTTCATAGCGTTCCTCACTTTGCAATCTCCATTGCCCTTGAGAAAGAAAATGAAATTGTTGCCGCTGTTATTTACGACCCAATCAAAGATGAACTCTTTTGGTCAGAAAAGGGAATGGGCACCTTTATGAACGACCGCAGAATTCGTGTCTCTGAGAGAAAAGACTTTTCTGAGTGTCTCATGGCAACAGGAGCCCCCTTTAAAGGACACGGTGATAAACAACTCTTTGTCTCCGAGTTAACCCCTTTCTTAAATGAAACTTCCGGAATTCGGAGACTAGGTGCTGCAGCCTTAGACTTTGCCTATGTGGCTGCTGGAAGATTTGATGGCTATTGGGAGCGCGGGATTAAGCCCTGGGACGCTGCAGCAGGCCTTCTCTTGGTCAAAGAAGCTGGTGGTTATACGACTTCTTTCGATGGCAAGCCCTCAACACCTTATGATGCAAGCTTCGTGGCAGCACCTCCTCAGATCCATGGACACATGTTGAGGCTTCTAAACAGCTAAGTATAAAAGGGAATCTCGGTGAAGCTTTATCTCAATGCCCTTTACAAGAGTCCTCCTCCGCCAATAAAAGCTGTTCTTCTCTCAAGCTTTGAGGAAGAGATTTTAGATGCCTCTCTCGGAAACCTTCTCGAAACACTTTACAATAAGGACCAAGATCGTCCGATTGCAAGATTGCCCGCAACTCTTCTCAAAACGGATTCCAACCGCCTCCTTGAAATTCTGACATCCCCGCCCCTCTTTGGACCAACAACGCTTCTTATCGTTGAAAAGCTCACAGAAACTTCTCTCACGCCTTTAGAGGCTTTTTTAGAGCATCTTCCCCCCTGTCCTTTTTTTATCATGACAGCGGGTTATCTCAAGGCCACATCGAATCTCAGAAAATACTGTGAGGGCTCAAAGGATATTGGATTTATTCCCCTTTATGCGCCCACCACCTCTCAAATAGAAGCAGATATTAAAGCTCTCTTAAGCCAGTATGGGCACACACCAGAGCCAGCCCTCTTGACTCATCTCACGCATCACTACCAAGAGAGAGCCCATCTTATAAAATCAGAGTTGGTGCCGTTTTGTCTGTATTTTGACAAACCAACAGAATTAAAGCTCTCTGATCATCTTTCCTTCATGAATCAAACACTCTCCACGGAAGCCCATTGTCTCGAATCTTTCCTCCTTAAAAGAAAAGATCTGATGACCTCCATGCCATCGCTTTCGATTATTTCATTTTTGAGGTTGTTAAATTTTCATCTCTTAAGGCTGATTGAGATACGCCCGAGTCCTTCTGGAGCGTCAGGGAACATAAAGTTCCCTTATCTTGCCGTCAAAGACAAGGCGCTTTATGAAGGCGCGCTCAGAGCGTGGACAACGGACGCATTGTTAGATGCTCTTAATCTCATAAAGACTCTTGAAGTTGAGACGAAGAAAGGATCTCTTCAAGAGTCTGAGATTATGTTGAGAAGATTGTTTCAGCTTTATGCATAAAAAAAGAGAAAGAAATTTTTAAACTTCTTTCTCCTTTTCAGAAAATGCAGATTATCTTTACTTTAGAATTTGTAGACCATACCTACAGTTGCTGTTACATATTGTGGTTTTAGATTAATTGTATCTTTTTCACCTGCAACACCATCCACAACGCCAAAGGTACGATTAATTGATCCAAATTTTTCATAAGACACAATTCCAACCGTTGAAACATCTTCATCAACTGCATATTCAGCGCCAACAGCCGCCATAAATCCAACTTTTGTTGTCCTAAATTTATTAATTGCACCGGGTAAGGGCGAAAACCCAACTTGTGTTATTGAATGATTTACCTTGAACTGTGAAATACTCGGACCCATTTTTACGAAACCAAGCCATTTATCAGAGAACTTGCCTCCTAAAACAAGTGCTGGAACAAATTTATAAACGCTTCCTAACTTCGTGTAGGAAGAATGTATATTATTTCCCAAAATGTTCTTTTGCACCATCTGACTGTTGTCTAATGAAATACCAAGCTCACCACCGAGTAAAAAATTATTTTTAAATAATTCTCGATACCCAATTAATAAGTTTCCGACTAAACCAGCCTGATTCGCTGTAACAGTTTTGGTTTCTGTCGGCTGTATTCCGACGTTTACCGTCTCTTTATTTGATGCGTGTAGATTACTGTAACCAAACAAAAGACCCGTATACATCCCTGATTTAAAAGAAGGCCCAGCTTGATCTGCATTAACTCCTGCAACAGCCAGAAAGCTTACAATTATAGCCATAGAAAACTTAGTGTTACCCATCATTTTATTCCTTTATCAATTTTAAAATACTTATACCATTTTGAGACAATAGAGCTCGTTTCATATTAGTTACAATGCAGAAACAACATCTTGAACATGAGCAAGCCTATCTGCAGGAGGAGCTGCAACCCAATCTATAACATTTTGACGCGTAAGATTAGCAGGATCTTTACCATTCAAATTCACATAAAATGCTATAAGTGCATCCATGCTATCTTGATTTTTTAGGCAATCTAGCTCGTTGAGCTTTAACGCTTTAATTACGTGATTAGGATTAGCTACGACTAAACCGACCATAGCATTATCAACTCTTCCTATATTCACAGGATTTACTCCATTAGTAAACGCTATCAACGCTGTCTTAATTCCTACATTCGCTGCATTATCTCTTGTTGCTGCTACGATTTCAGCTCTGACGTTTGCCCCATGATCGGCAGCCACACCTTGAGCCAATGCAACTAATGCATTTCTAACACGGCCATTCCCGGCAACAACACCATCAACGATCTCTTGTGTAATGTTCGCTACTTTCGCTACATCTACACCATTTGCAAGGGCTATCAACGCTCCCTTAATGGCAGCAAGGCCTTCATTATTTACCGTTGCAGTCACGATTTCAGCAGTGATGTTTGCACCGTGTGCGACATCAACGCCTTGAGCCAATGCTGTCAATGCGGCTCTTTCGCCCGCATTTCCGGCAACGACTCCATCAACTATCTCTTGTGTAATGTTCGCTGCTTTCGCTACATCTACACCGTTTGCAAGGGCTATCAACGCTGCTAGTTCTGCTGCATTTCCTGTTTGCGCAATTGTTGCTGCTACGATCTCAGCCGTTATATTTGCCCCATGAGCTGCATCTACACCTTCTGCTAGAGCAATCAACTCTCCTCTAACTTGAGCATTTCCTGCAACTGTTGCATCTATGATCTCTTGCGTAATGTTTCCAACGCGGACTGGATCTACTCCGTTTGCAAGCGCTATCAACGCTGCTAGTTCTGCTGCATTTCCTGTTTGCGCAACTGTTTCAGCTACGATCTCAGCCGTTATATTTGCCCCATGAGCTGCATCTACACCTTCTGCTAGAGCAATCAACTCTCCTCTAACTTGAGCATTTCCTGCAACTGTTGCATCTATGATCTCTTGCGTAATGTTTCC
>CANMHY010000011.1 GCA_947497675.1 Alphaproteobacteria bacterium | reverse complement strand
ATAAGTTTCAGGAAGAAATGCAGACTCTTATTGATGGCGGAAGCGTTGATATGATTGCAGATCCAAAGATGGTATTTTCCGATATTAAGTCTTCCCCGAATGCTCTTTATAATCTTTTGCTTTTTTCTGGCTATTTAACAGTGGAAAGAAGCTTTGAAAATGATGATACAACTTATAATTGCGAGGTTAAGATCCCGAATCGTGAAGTACGCAGCGTATTTTCTGGGTCTCTTCAAAAATGGATCTCCAAAAAATTTAACATTGATGTGAATGACTATAATGCGTTTCTAAACAATCTTTTGAAGGGAAATGTAGACGCTTTTACGCAAAAACTGAAAGATTATCTTGAAGTCTCCGCAAGCTTTTTCGCAACGGGACCTAAAAATTCCGAACTTTTTTATAATGGGTTTATCTTAGGCCTTGTGTCTGCAATCTCATCCCAATATTTTGTGGAAGCTGAAAGAGAGTCTGGATCAGGACGTGCTGATCTTATACTAATTCCTAAGAACACTTCAAAATATCAAAATGCTCTTATCTTAGAGTTTAAGTTTTCAAAATCAGAAGAAAATTTACTTCTCCTTGCTCAAGAGGCCTTGGATCAAATAGAAGCAAAAAATTATAAGGCTAAGATCAAGGCCCATGAGAATGTGGTGAGGACTCTAAAAGTTGGGATTGTTTTTGCAGGAAAAAACGTGGAAGTTGCGTTTCGAGAGTAAGTGTCCGACCAAACTAGCCGGAAGAGACTATTACTCTTGAAAAACATTTAATGATCATGGTGCGCCCGGCGAGACTCGAACCCACGACCTCAGGATTAGGAATCCTGCGCTCTATCCAACTGAGCTACGGGCGCATAAATAAAAAAAGAGCATAGTCCTTAAAGATCAAAAATTCAATATAGATCAAAAATTCCCTTTAGAAAAAAAATTAGTCAACTATAGCTTACGAAATTGCTAGACTTCTGATAAAAAGTTAATTACAATTAACCAAATAAGATTTTACTTAAATAAAGTAAAAAGGATTTAACGAATGGCAACCCTTCTTTGGGGGAGAGTCTATTACCAAGACCATTTTGCAGGGATTCTTCAGGAAGAGCCTGGAGAATATGCCTCTTTTACGTATGATTCAACTTATCTTAACAATGAGCACCCTTCTCTCTCTTACACGTTACCCCTGCAACCAACCCCTCATATAAGCAGAATTGGCCTGCATCCCTTTTTTGATAATCTCGTGGCTGAAGGTTGGCTCGAAAATGCACAAACAGCGCTCCTTGGAAAACGAGGCGTTTCTCGTTTTGAGATGCTCCTTGCTTTTGGATATGACTGTGCAGGAGCTGTATCTGTGATAGATCCTGAACCCATCATCCTTTCAGAATCTCTTTTAAATATAAAAGATGATAAAGAAAAAGTTATTTTAACGAGCAGAGCCTCACTTTCAGGGGTTCAGCCTAAATTAGCAATTGTTGAACATGAGGGAAAATATGTACCATCTAAAATAGGGGAACTGAGTACACATATCGCTAAATTTCCATCTTCAGATCATCCTGACCTTATCATAAATGAATACCTTACAATGCAGGCATTCAAAGCTTTTCTGCCCGAGGATCCGATTGCACATCTTTCCCTCGGGGAGGTTGCAGGAATATCAGAACAAGCTTTGATCATTAAACGCTTTGATCGTACAAAAGGTGGACGAATTCATTTTGAAGAATTCAATCAATTGCTCGGAAAAAAATCAACTCAAAAGTATAATGGCGCTTATAAAGAAATGAGCAATTTTATCCTTCATACGAAGGAGTGTCTTCCAACGGAAAATTATCGTCTTTATGCCAGAATTCTTGGAGGACTTCTCCTCGGAAATACCGATATGCATTTCAAAAACTTTGCAATGCTTCATACACAGGGTGGGCTTCGCTTAACACCTTCTTATGATCAAGTCGCAGCTTCTCTCTATAATTATAAAACCGTCGCTCTTGCACTAGGAGGCGCGACTGATCTCAATCTCATGACCTTAAAGTCAAAAAATATTATTGCTCTTGCAAAAGAATTTCAAATTTCTAATGCTGCCCTTGAAATGCTCTTAAAACAACTCTCTCAAAACAAAAAAAATGCCAAAGAATCTATTTTTTCATCAGAAATTGGGACGCCCGTCCTTAAGGACCACCTTATAAAAAACATGGAACAACGATGGAACGGAACCTTCGCCTTAATTGGCCAGACCTTGTCAAAGAAGCTATAAAACGTCGCAAATCTCAACGTCTCACACAAGAAGCGCTCGCCATATTGGCCGACGTCAGCAAGCCCACGCTTAACAGCTTTGAGCAAGGAAAAACAACCCTTACGCTCGCGTCCATTCTCAAAATACTCCATACGCTTGGGCTTGATTAAATGAGGCCAAAATAGTGGAAATCTCTTTCTAATAAAGATAAATCAATCTTTTTATATTTTTCCAAAACATTTGCCAAATACGTTCCCCAATGATGTGAGCGTTATTGGAGGCACATTCATTGAACGCGCACCAAAAGACCCTCCCCCCCCTTGATTTTTATGGGATGGATGTAAAAGAAGCGCTTCAAGAAAAATGAAGGGGGTTAAATCCATCTTCTTAAATTATTGATAAATTCTTTCTTCTTTTGAAAACAAATCAACATCTTCAATCGGAAGAAGGCATCTTAATTGAACTGTCATTTCACCATATTTTTGACGGTTACAAGGAATTCTTTGCAACGCGCAAACAGCTTTTTTCAAAGGAGATTCAGAAAGACATGTGTTACTGATAATTTCAATCAAACAATTGGGATGTTCTCTTAAAAACTTTTCTGTAAAAAACTTTTTAAATTCATTCTTCTCACCCTCTGAAAAGCACTGTCCAAGAAGTATGTTTAAAGAAACACTTCCAACAATATTAAATTTTCCGGTCTTTATCTGAATGGCAAAAGGGTCTTCTGGGGAATCAGACGTTAAATCCATGTGGGGCGTCCTCAAGCTCTGGAGGATTTTTTGAGTTGCCAAACGAATCTTTTCTGAAGGCTCAGCGGTGACCCCTGAAGATAAAATTAAACACAAGACCCCGACCCAGTACTTATATCCTTTCCACATTTTCAACTCTCCGCCTTTCTTTTCATTTTTCTTTTAAGAGTTTTAAATCGTTTTAAGATCTTTTTTCCTCTAATACATCAACAAGAGCCCCTATAAATTCCTCAATCATCTGAGCATCTTCCCCTTCTGCCATAATACGGATCATATCTTCTGTACCCGAAGGCCTCACAATAAGACGACCTTTATGACCGAGCGTCCCTTGGAGGTCTTTAATCATCGTAACAACGTTAGAATCTTGCAAATGAGACTTTTTAATCCCCCTGACATTTTTAAGAATTTGAGGATAGGGTGTAAAGAGAGAAGAGAGATAGCTTGCGGATTTTTTGTCTTCCACAAGAAGAGCTAAAACCTGTAAAGCTGCCATAAGACCATCTCCCGTCGTCGCAGAATCTCCTAAAATAATATGACCTGATTGCTCTCCCCCCACATTATATCCATGAAGGCGCATATATTCTGAGACATATCTGTCTCCCACATTTGTGCGGACCAAATGAAGTCCGAGAGACTCAAGGTAATGCTCAAGGCCAAGATTTGACATAATCGTTGTAATAATTCCACTCTTATGCAATTTGTTCTTCGCAGACCACGACGTGGCAATCGCTGCAAGGAGAAAATCTCCATTAATAAGAGTACCGTTCTCATCCACCATAATAACGCGATCTGCATCTCCATCAAGCGCAATTCCAATATTTGCTTGATGCTTTTTCACGGTTTCAATTAAGAGTTCAGGATGCATTGCACCGCAATGCTGATTAATATTAATCCCATTCGGCGCATTTCCAATAGCAATCACTTCAGCGCCAAGTTCCCAAAAAACGGTCGGGGCTACTTTGTAAGCTGCCCCATTCGCACAATCAACAACAATCTTCAAACCATCGAGTCTCAAGTCTTTTGGAAACGCATTTTTTACAAATTCAATGTAACGGCCTTGAGCATCATCGATCCGCTTTGCGTAGCCTAAATTCAAGGGAGACGCAAGGCCATTGGGTTTACTCTCTTTAAAATAACCCTCTATACGATCTTGGACCTGATCATCTAATTTAAAGCCATCAGGACCAAAAAATTTTAATCCATTATCTTCTGCAGGATTGTGAGACGCAGAAATCATCACCCCTAAATCAGCCCGAAGAGACCGCGTTAACATCGAAATCGCAGGTGTCGGCAGAGGCCCCACCAAAAATACATTCATTCCCATAGAAATAAACCCAGCCGTCAACGCTGACTCAATCATATACCCAGAAAGACGAGGGTCTTTCCCGATCACAACACCATGATTTCCAGGGTTTTTCTGAAACTCTTGAACCACCGCTTGTGCAAGTTTTAAAACAGTATCTGGCGTGATGGGGTACTGGTTTGCCCTCCCACGCACACCATCTGTTCCAAAAATCTTCTCGTAGGGATTCCCCATTTTTATACCCTTTTTATACCCCGGGGGTTGGTTCAGGTTTTAAGGTTTTTTTGCGCGATGATGGCTTTTGAGGAGATGTCGGGACAGAACTTTTCTTCGTCGCAACTTTAGAAAGATCTGGACGCTGAAGGATCTCACCCGCAAGAACACTCTTTATCTCGTCACCACTCAATGTCTCATACTCAAGGAGTCCCTTTGCCAACGTATGAAGATCTGTTAAATTCTCTGTCAGAATTTTCCGAGCTTTATCATAAGCCACATCTACAATCTTACGTACTTCTTGATCAATGGTTTCTGCCGTTGAGTCAGACATCTGTTTTCTTTGAGCAATGCTATGTCCTAAGAAAACTTCTTGGTCGGCCTCTCCATAACTTAAGGGACCTAATTTTAAGCTCATCCCCCACTCTGTTACCATGCGACGGGCCATATCCGTTGCCATTTTAATGTCAGAAGAGGCACCTGTCGTAATTTTCTCTTCGCCAAAGATAATTTCTTCTGCAACCCGTCCTCCCATGGCAACAGCAAGGTCTGCACGCAACTTTGCAAGTGTTATAGACAAGCGGTCTCCTTCAGGGAGACGCATCACCATACCGAGGGCGCGTCCTCTAGGAATTATCGTTGCTTTATGGATAGGGTCAGACTCTTTCATATTAATTGCAACAAGCGCATGGCCTGATTCATGATAAGCTGTAAGCTTCTTTTCTTCTTCCGTCATGACCATAGATCTGCGCTCTGCTCCCATCATCACCTTATCTTTTGCCTCTTCAAATTCTGACATAGAGACAGAACGTTTATTGCGCCTGGCGGCAAGAAGAGCTGCTTCATTCACAAGGTTTTTAAGATCCGCGCCTGAAAAGCCTGGTGTTCCACGGGCAATCACTTTTGCATTTACGTCTGACGCTAAGGGCACTTTTTGCATATGGACAAGAAGAATCTTTTCACGTCCAACAACATCAGGAACGGGAACCACCACTTGACGGTCAAAACGACCTGGACGTAACAGAGCCGGATCAAGAACGTCTGGTCTATTCGTCGCCGCAATTAAAATAACCCCTTCATTACTCTCAAATCCATCCATTTCAACAAGAAGCTGGTTTAAGGTCTGCTCACGCTCATCATTCCCCCCACCAAGGCCAGCGCCACGTTGGCGACCAACAGCATCAATTTCATCAATAAAAACAATGCAAGGAGCACTTTTCTTGGCTTGTTCAAACATATCACGAACGCGGCTTGCGCCAACACCGACAAACATCTCCACAAAATCAGAACCTGAAATCGTAAAAAACGGAACATTTGCTTCTCCCGCAATCGCTCGGGCTAAAAGGGTTTTACCTGTTCCTGGAGGACCAACGAGAAGAACGCCTTTTGGAATTTCTCCTCCTAGACGCTGAAATTTTTTAGGATCCTTTAAAAAGTCCACAACTTCTTCAAGCTCTTGTTTAGCTTCGTCAATACCGGCCACATCTTCAAATGTAACACGTCCCTGCTTCTCAGAAAGTAATCGAGCACGCGACCTACCAAATCCCATGATTTTGCCGCCACCACCTTGCATTTGACGCAGCGCAAAAAGCCACACGCCTACTAAAAGGAGCATTGGAAACCATGATAATAAGATTTGAAAGAAAGAGAATTCATCCTGAGGTGCTGCAGAGACACGAACCCCTTTATCGGTTAATTTATCAACGATATTAGAGTTATTAGGGACATAGGTCACAAATGTATTACCATTACTGTGTTGCCCCGTAATATGATTTCCTTTAATCAAGACTTCTCCCACATTCCCCCGATCAACATCTGCCAAGAAGTCAGAAAATGCAAGCTGTTGAGAAGGGGCTCCTCCTCCGATTCCCTGGAAAATATTGTAAACGGCGACTAAGAAAAGCCCAATAATAATCCACAAGACTAAATTACGGTTAAAATTGCTCACGAAGTTTTCTCCTTAAAATGATGAAGGTACTATAGCATTATTTAAAAGTTATTTTCCATGAAATTTACATGAATAAGAGAAGGGGAGAGAGAATTTTTTGGAAAAAAGTGAATCTTTGAGACTTTAAGCCGACTTTCTTGCCAAAAAAGCAGGCCCCAGTCCAAATGAGGAACAGATAAAAGGTCATCATTTTCCCAAAGGGCAGGAAGTGTCGCAAGAATGTCATCATAAACCCCTTGAGGAACCTTTTTATCCACAATCCTTCGTTCTTCAGTCAAAATTCCTTGGTGCTTTAAGAAAAGGACACCTTTTTTTCCAAGAGGCTGTAGAGATCGCCCCTGAATTTTTTTGGGAATTTTTTTGGGAATTTTTTGGTCGTCGCTTTGTAAAATTTCAATTAAAAACCGACCCTTCCAAATCATAAACCCCTCAACCTTAGCGTCAGCATCGATTTCAGCAAGAAGATTGATTTTTTGAAGATTGTCAGGTTCTTTTAAAAGGAACAAAATATCATGTTTCTTCTTAAGAAGCACACCATTTAACGTTTTAACCAAAGAACTTTGCGCGGCTTTCTGAAGAAGTTTTACAAGCGGAATGAGACTTTCCCATCGGGGGCCATAAGACTTTCCACCAATCATGAGAACCACACGCTCCAAAACACGCCGGGCAATTTCAAACGAACAGGTTCTGAACTTTTTCAGATCAAGGGTTGCATACCCCAATTTAGAGACAGAGACAATTTCAAAAAGAGCCTTAATTGTTTCCTTTTCAAGAGATTCCCTGACCCAAGAACTCTTCTCAATTATGCTCTCAATAACATCCCCTGACATCCCCAAGGCCTCAAAACCCTCCTTTTGCGCACGAAGTTGGACCCGACGGAATTTAAAATTTTCATTGCTGGGGTCCTCTAAAAAAGGCTGTTCAAAATCCTCTAATGTTGCATAAATCCTCTCTTTTGGAATTTTTAAGAGGGGTCTTAACTTTCGAACGAAAGGCCCTTCAGAGAGGGATGACATGGCACTAAGACCATCAACCCCACTTTTTTGAAGAAACCTCAATAGAAATGTTTCCACTTGATCTTCCCTGTGATGGGCAAAAAAAAGATGCTGAATCTGATGGTCCTGACAATAACGCTCAAGAAGCGTATGTCGTGCTTTGCGTGCCTTTTCTTGGAGATGCGTAAGGGGCTTCTCCCCCGCCCATTTTAAAATGGCATGTTGGATGGAACGCTTTTGCATCCATCCCGCCACAGTTTGAGATTCCTTAGCCGACTCGGAACGAAGACCATGGTCCACTGTCACAGCAAAAAGAGTTCCAGAATTTTTTTTTACCCACCTGTTCAAAAGAAGCGCAAGCGCGAGACTATCCGGCCCCCCTGAAAGAGCAATTGCAAGAGAGGGAGAGGACTCAAAAGGCCTGAGCCCTTGCATTAAGCGATCAAATTCTTCTTCTCCGATGGGCAATGGTCTACGGTGTACATCCATTGTTAGAATTTTCTGTTTGGGCCATCTTCCGAACGGCAGACGAAGCATTCGGGAAATCCGTCAAAAGCTTCTGGAGCGTTGCACATGCTTCTTTCTTTTTCCCAAGTTTGGAAAGGGACTGCCCCAATTTTAGAAGGCTATCAGGACGTTTTGTATTCTTAGGGTAATCCTTATAAGCCGTCAAAAATGCGACAGATGCCTTCGAGTAATTATTCATGGCAAAATGAGCCTCTCCAACCCAATATTGGGTATTTCCAGCAAGCTCATTGTTTTTATGATGATCTAAGAAAGACTCAAATCCCTTAAGCGCTGGACCATATTCTTTTTTCTTCAACAGATCCAAAGAAGTCTTATATTGTTCTTCAGCAACATCCCCTGAAACGGTTTCCGGCTCAGACATAACTTCCGGCGCTACGAAAGCCTCCTCTGAGTCTTCCTGAACAGGCTCATTCTGGGATGAGGACTTTTCTTTGAGAGCCACAACTCCAGCCGCCTTCTCACCTTGACCAGAGGAAGATTTCTTCGAAGAGGACTGCGAATTCGTCTTTTCTGTTTTCTGCGCGTCGAGATCCTTGGATTTTCCATCGGTAACTTTAGATTTTTTCTTTGCATCAGGAGAAGATTCTTTTTTATCCTCAACCACAGCTTTTTCCTTTTGACTTTCAAGCTCAGAAATCCTGAACTCTATATCGTTTTTAAGGACCTTAATTTCCTGCCCCTGAAGATCAAGTTTGTGCGTCGCCTCTTCAAGAGAGGAGGTTAAACGCTGTACTTCTTGCTCAAGAGTCTGCATTTCGGAGACGTTGAGAGATTTTTGAGGGGTGTTAAAGACCGAAGGATTTTGTCCTTGAGAGACAGGACCCGCAGAGACCTTTGGGACTGAAACCTCACCGCGATAGACTTGGCGCTCTAATGTGCTCAATTGACGCTCAAGTCTCTCGATCTTATTCATCATTGAAGACACTTCTTCGGCACTCACGAAAGAGCTTCCCAACAGACACGAAACAAGGATTAAAAAAAAGACCCATCCTCTTAAAAACACAGAATACATTTTGTTTGTTCACCCATTTTCAAACGTAGTTTTATCAAAAGTCCTCTTAATTTTTAAAAGTTTTAACCAAATTACACAAGTCTTAATTTAAAATTGGGAAGATGTCTTTTCTGTTGCGTTAATTGTAATTTGAATATACCTTTAAAAACAAAAGGTTATGAATCATTCTTAACCTCAAGACGACATAAGGTCTTTAATTTTTTAATAACCTATAGACGAAGCTAAACAATTTTGGATGTGTTTTCGATTTTTTAAGGAGAAGTTTATGAAGAGTATTGTGTGGGTTTTGCTCTCTCTTGTCTTTGTTCATGAGGCTCAAGGAATAGGGGACTATGATACATATGGCCCCCAATTTTACAGAGATGTGGAGCCTCACGCACGCGCTTTTTTTGGAAAAAAATGCAAGAAGCAACCAAACAAAAAATTCGGGATGCA
>CANMHY010000010.1 GCA_947497675.1 Alphaproteobacteria bacterium | reverse complement strand
CAGGTCTTAAGCGCGCAAAAGGGCCAACAATAGAGTTTTTTCCGACCAAAGCCCCTTCCAAATAAGAAAAAGACCGAATTCTAGCTCCGTCTTCGATCTTTACAGAAGGACCAAAATAAACATGGGGCTCAATAAAGACCTCTTTTCCTAATACCGTATCATAACTAAAATAAACAGAAGAAGGATCCTGAAGGTGAACGCCTTGTGTCAGTGCTTCATTTCGGGCCCGTCTCTGAAAGATTCGCTCTGCATAAGCAAGATCTTCCTGTGTATTAATTCCCAGGACCTCTTCTTCAAGAGCCTTAAACACTGAAATTTTCAATCCTTTTTGAGACGCAATCTTCACACAATCAGTCAGATAATATTCTCCTGACGCGTTCTGATTCGTCACCTCTTTTAAAAGAGAGGACACCACAGCAAGATCTATGACCATGAGCCCTGAATTACAGAGTGGAATTCTTAATTCTGCTTCCGTTGCATCCTTTGCTTCAATAATGTGCGTACAATCCCCTTCTTTATCCAATACCAAGCGCCCATATTGATTGGGGGCAGCTGCTTCCATTCCAAGAATTGTTAAAGCAGCCTGTGACGTTTTGTGGTGATCAAGAAGTTGCTTTATCGTCTTGGATGTCATGAGAGGTGTGTCTCCAAAGAGAACCAGCAAGGATCCTTGAGAAACCTCTTCAAAAAAAGACGCTGCTGCTAAAACAGCATGGGCCGTTCCTTTGGCGTCCTTCTGAACATAACAAGAAATTGGGATAACAAAATCTTTAACCTCTTGCATATTTGGAGAAATAACACAGGCCTTATCCGAAAAAGGAAGCGTCTTGATGGCGTCAAGAACATGTCCAACAAGAGGAAGTCCTCCAAGGGTATGCATCACTTTTGGCAGGCGAGATTTCATACGTGTGCCGCCTCCCGCACATAAAATAAGTGCGAGCAGAGGGTCTGTCCTTACAGGGCTTGAGTATGACATCAGAGAACCTTTAGGTTAAAATATTCTTCATCCAAAAAATGCCATATATTTTTCTTTTTTCCAAGTCAAGTGTTGCGACAAATTATTACGCAGTATATAAGGATTTACTCAAGATACGATTCATCTCTCTCCTTCTTAAAAAGGTTATGTCATGTCCCTCATTAAATCATTCACAACCGTTGGATTTTTTACGATATTAAGCCGTATTTTTGGATTTTTAAGAGACCTGCTTATGGCAACCTACATTGGCGCAGGTCCTGTTATGGACGCCCTTGTTATTGCGATTAGAATTCCAAGCACACTCCGAAGACTCTTCGCAGAAGGGGCTTTCAATGCAGCCTTCGTTCCTCTTTTTGCAGGAACACTCTCGACGGAAGGCAAACAAGAAGCCCAAACCTATGCCGAAGAAGTTATGTCATTTTTAGTTACCGTCATTATTGGGGTGATTATTGTTTTTGAGCTTTTTGCACCTTTTTTTATGTCTTTTCTAACCCCTGGGTTTAAAGCCACACCCGAACGTTTTGAATTGGCTCTTCTTTTTACCCGAATTACTTTTCCCTACCTCCTCTTAATCTCTTTAACCGCCCTTTACAG
Source organism: Alphaproteobacteria bacterium (assembly GCA_947497675.1). Lineage (GTDB taxonomy): Bacteria > Pseudomonadota > Alphaproteobacteria > 16-39-46 > 16-39-46 > 16-39-46. The sequence continues at coordinate 8,206 of CANMHY010000010.1, read as the reverse complement.
CGGCATCTTAAATTCATTGGACCGTTTTGTTGCAGCAGCCCTATCGCCTGCCATTGGAAATATCTTTATTTGTGGTGTAATGCTTATTGCTGGAGCGTCCACAAACATTGGCTATATCGTTGCATGGGCCCTTCTGCTCTCAGGCCTCGTACAATTTTTATGTGTTCTTTTTCCAACCTCTAATCAGCAGATTAAACTCCGTTTTAAGCGACCTGGATTAACCCCACGCACAAAGAAGTTCCTTCTTCGTATGATTCCAGGAGCCATCGGATCTGGGGTTGTTCAAATAAATCTATTTATAGGAACAACGATTGCGTCTTTTCTTCCCATTGGAAGTGTTTCATACCTTTATTATGCCGACCGGCTCAATCAACTACCCTTGAGTGTCATTGGAACGGCCATCAGCACAGCCCTCTTGCCCTTGATGTCCCGTCAACTCCGAAAAGGCGACACACAAGCGGCCCTGCACAATCAAAACCGATCCCTTGAGTTTGGGCTCCTTTTAGCCCTTCCCGCAACGATTGCCCTTGTTCTTGCCGCAGAGCCCTTTATCATCGTTCTTTTTGAACGCGGAAAATTTACCCCAGAAATCGCCCATCAGACAGCTCTCACCTTAATGGGATATGCTTGTGGACTTCCCGCCTATATTCTCATTAAAATATTTGCAACAAGTTTCTTCTCACGAGAGGACACAAAAACACCGGTGCTTACGGCCGCAGTTTCGGTTGTTGTCGATATTGCTCTCAGCCTTCTTCTCTTTACCCCTTTAAAGCATGTTGGAATTGCCCTTGCCACAGCAGGTGCTTCTTGGGTTAACGCAGCGCTTCTCGCTTACATCCTTCAAAAACGCAATCTTCTTAACTTTGATTCTCGTTTGAAACGTTTTATTCCAAAGATTTTGGGGGCTTCATTTGTAATGGCGCTTGTTCTTTATATCGTCATTGAAAACACCCAGTTTTTAATTCAAGGAAACGCGTGGGAAAGAGTCTCTGGTCTTGTTCTGATTGTTGGAAGCGGCTTATTGGTCTTCTTCGCAAGCGTATTTTTGACAAAAGCTGTTAACTTTAAAGACTTTGACAAAAACCCTCCAAAACACGAGGTTCCATTGCCTTAGAGTTTATGATCAAATCTTATTGATTTTTTGAAATTCTGGTCATTTCTGAACATACAGCTTGAGCAATAGCCTCATCGATCTCCTCTAACGTCATGGGATTTTTCTGGTTCTTTGGTTTTCCCATTCCAAAAAAATCACTCATACGCCCCTTGACAGAAGCCGCTGTTCCTTCTTTTGCATCCTCTTTTTTCTTATCTTTCTTCATCTCTCCATAACCTCTCCAGCTTGAACGTCAAAAAATTGAGCTTTTCCCTGAACGACTTCAAAAGCGGATATATCTGTCCCTGTCAGAAACGTCTGAACGTTCAGATTTTCGAGCTCTTCAAAGAGCGCTTGACGACGTATTGTGTCAAGATGAACGAGCCCTTCATCCAGAAGCAAGAGGGGCGTTTCTTTACGCCGCAAGGCATGAATTCTAAGGTGCGCTAAAATCAAAGAGACCAAGAGGACTTTCTGCTCTCCCGTAGAGCAGAGAGGAATTGGAATATTTTTTTCGACATGAATAACCTCAAGATCACTGAGATGTGGCCCCAGAGAAGCTCTTCCTGAGGCTCTATCATGAGACCGGAGTTCCTTCAGCCTTTGTTTAAAGATATCCTCTGCCTCAAGAGCAGAATGTTTTTTAAGAAGCTCCTCCACTTCTCCTTTCAAAGTGAGATGAGCCCGTGGAAAAGATCCAAGATGAGAATTCATACTGGATATTAAAAGCTCGAGCATTTCCTCACGAGAGGCTGTCAGAGCAATACCTTCAAGAGCCATTTTTTCTTCCAAAGTCGCAAACCAAAGAGGATCATTTCGACCTTCTTTTAAAAGTCGTGACCGTTCGCGCATGGCATATTCGTAGCGATACAAACGCTTTGAGTGATCTGGATCAAGACTTGAGATGAATTTATCAAGGAGTTTTCGTCTCTGAGAAGGCCCATCACTTAAAAGGCGATCCATGGCAGGCGTCATCCAAAGAACGCTCAAAATCTTTTCAAGTTCCGTCTGAGAGCTTAAATCATTACCGTCCATGCGAATAACACGCTTTTCAGCCTCTTCTTCTCTTTGAGAAAGAGCAAGAGCCGTCCCAATTTGACACATCCCCCGCGGCAACGTCAGATGGGCAGAAATAATCCACCCCAAAGAAGCGTCCTCTCTTTGAGAGAAAGAAGAGTCTTTTCTGATAAGATCTGAGAGTTTTGCATGTCTGAGCCCACGTCCTGGATTTAAGAAAGAGATCGCCTCCAGAATATTTGTTTTGCCAGCGCCATTAGGTCCTGTAAAAATAATAACCCGCTCCTCAAACAAAAGTTTTAAGGAAGAATAGCACCTAAACTGCGTCAACGATAAATCTCGGAGTCGAATTGAAAACACTTTTAAAACCTTTTCGTGTTGAAAATATTCATTTTTACACTTATTCTCTTGACGAATGCGTTAAATTTTGTATCATAGAGTGGTAAAGAATGTTTTATAGTGTGTGTCACAAAAAAGCAAAACATAAACAAGAAAAAAGGAAGTTCATATGACACGTTCAGAGCTCGTACACAAATTAGCCCTCCGGTTTCCAGATATTTCAGAAGATCATATGGAGCGTATCGTCGCTCTTATTTTTGACGAAATTTCAGGCTCTCTCGCAAAAAATAATCGTGCTGAGTTCCGAAATTTTGGGGCTTTTTCTGTCCGTCATCGTAAAGGACGCGTTGGACGCAATCCTCGTACGGGCGCGGCTGTAAAGGTTGACGAAAAAGATATTCCTTTTTTCAAATGCGGAAGATCTCTTCTTTCAAGCCTTAATCAATGGAAAAGTTAGACTCTTAAGCTTTTGTCTTAATGCACATAAAAAAGCCGCTGAATAAGCGGTTTTTTTATGCCCAAACATTTTTCTATTGCAAAAGAGACATTAATTTGCAAAGCTTTCCTTAGATTTTTAAGAAGGAAGATCAAATGTCAAAAATTTTATCCCTCATCATCATGATTTTGGTTGTGGTTTTTTCGGTGTCTAATAAAACACCTGCTCTTGTAAGCCTATGGCCTCTTCCTTATGATGTTGAGTCCCCCCTCGTCTTTATTATTCTTATTGTCTTCTTCTTAGGATTTTCCGTTGGGTGCTTTACAAATTGGGTAACCCATTTTTTTCAGAAAAAAGATTCAAGCGATTAAACTTTAGGCAGTTGAATCTTTATAATAATCCTTGTACCACGTCACAAGTTTTTTAATGCCTTCATCAAGAGAGATTTTAGGAGCAAATCCAAAGTCTTGTTGAGACTCTTTGATATCAGCACATGTTTCCTTAACGTCTGCGGGGTGCATCGGAAGAAACTCGATTTGAGCCTTCTTTCCAATATTTTCCTCAATCAACGAAATAAAACGCATTAAAGGTTCTTTTGAACTATTTCCAAGATTATAGACCTTATGAACAGGATCTCCCGCGGCATCAAAGGAGGGTTTTTCAAGAACTTTGAGAATTCCGGAGACAATGTCATCGACATATGTATAGTCCCTTGCCATCTTTCCCTCATTAAAAACAGGAATCGGCTCTCCTTTTATAATTTTACGCAAAAAGATAAAAGCAGACATGTCTGGACGTCCCCAAGGACCATAAACCGTAAAAAACCTTAACCCTGTTGCTGGCACTTTAAAAAGGTATCGATAGACACCCGACAAAAGCTCATCCATCTTTTTTGTCGCGGCATAGACAGAAATAGGAGAGTCTGTTGGATCTTCCACGGAAAAGGGAAGCTTTTCATTCAGCCCATACACGGAAGACGTTGAAGCATATACAAAATGCTGAAATCCTTCTTCAAACCGAGCTTGCTCTAAGAGAATTAAATGCCCCATAACGTTTGTTTCAATGTACGTAAAGGGATCCTCTAAGGAATATCTTACCCCCGCTTGAGCAGCAAGATGTACAACTTTTTTAGGATGATACTGTTTCCAGAGCGTTTCAATTTCTGATTTCTTTGAAATATCCACTTTATGAAAAATAAACTGAGGAAACTCTTTTAAAATTTTAAGACGGTCTTCTTTAAGCTTAACGTCATAATAGGGTGATAAATTATCAAAAGCGAGAACCTTCTCGCCTTTTTCGAGCAGAGCTTTTGCCACATGAAATCCAATAAACCCAGCTGCCCCTGTCACAAGAATTGGAAATGACATCTATTATCCTTAACTTAAATAATTGAACCTTTAACGCCCCTTCGAATATGGAGGGGGCGTTGTTTTGTTTACATGATTAAAGAGGCACTGGTCAAGCTATGAAACTATTTTTAAAATATACTTCTGAACTTAAGAACACCCAGTCGTTGATCCACACGTTTCACATTTTAAGCAGGTACCATTTCGGACCAGAGTAAAGTTCCCACATTCACGACACGAGTCTCCTTCAAAGCCCTTAAGACGGGCTTCTTGAATGCGATTTATGCGGGTTGATTCCGTTGGAGATTTAAGACTTTCTGAAACTTTAAAAGAACCCTCTTCCTTTTCATCTTCTTGGACACGAATTTGAGACACTGTCTTATTCTGAATCACATAAAGATTCCGTCGCATATACCCCGTACTTGCATGTTGGACGGAGTCCGTACCTCCACTTTCTGTCTTTAAAATCCCCTCGCGCGAACTTCCCTGTCCCAAACTGTCAGGCAGAATATCCGATGGTTCTGCATGGGCAAGATCTGTCCGTCCTAAATAAGAAACAGCAAGCTCCCTAAAGATATAATCTAAAATAGACGTTGCCATCTTAATTGTCTCATTGCCTGTCACAATGCCAGAGGGTTCAAATCGTGTAAAAACAAAGGCATCCACAAATTCTTCCAAGGGAACTCCATATTGAAGACCCATGGAGATGGCCATCGCAAATCCATGCATCAAACTCCGAAAAGCCGCCCCTTCTTTGTGCATGTCAATGAAAATCTCGCCAATTTTTCCATCTTCATACTCCCCTGTCCTCAGGTAGACTTTATGTCCCCCAATCGTTGCTTTTTGAGTATATCCTTTACGACGAGGAGGCAGTTTTTGACGTTCCACATGCCGAATAATTTTTTCCACAATACGTTCAGATACCAAGGTGGCTTTTTCAGTTTGCGACGCTGTTAAGATTTTTTGAATTTTTTCATGTTCCGTATCGTCCTCTAAATCAAATCCTAAATCTGAAGAGGAAGAAGATAATGCTTGAGAAAGTTTCGACCCATCCCGATAAAGGGCATTGGACTTAAGCCCCAATCGCCAAGAAAGCATATACGCCTCATCACATGCTTCTATATCTGCAGAGTGATGCATATTGATCGTTTTAGAAATAGCCCCAGAGAGAAAGGGTTGAACCGCTGCCATCATATGAATATGACTCTCGACCGATAAATACCGAACACCAAGACGACCACAAGGATTTGCGCAATCAAAAACAGCGAGATGTTCCTCTTTTAAAAAAGGCGCGCCTTCAAGTGTCATGGCCCCACAACAATAAAGATTTGCCGCGTCAATTTCAGGGGGGGTAAACCCAAGAGCAGAAAGAATCTCAAAAGCAGGATTCTCAAGGTCTGCCTCAGAGAAGTTTAGGGTATTTAAACAAAATTCTTTTCCCAAAATCCACGTATTAAAGACAAATTTAATATCAAACGTACTTTTTAAGGCGTTCTCAAGTTTTTGCAGAACATCATCTGTAAATCCTTTCTTTTTTAAAACGTCTGTATTAATGCCAGGAGAATTTTTAAAAGTAGCATGTCCAACAGCGTATTTGATGATGGCGTCAACTTCAGAAGGTGTATATTTAAGATGGCTCAACGCTTCAGGCACCGTTTGATTAATAATCTTAAAGTACCCGCCTCCAGCAAGTTTTTTAAATTTAACAAGCGCAAAGTCAGGTTCAATTCCTGTTGTATCGCAATCCATCACCAACCCAATCGTTCCTGTCGGAGCAATAAGCGTTGTTTGTGCATTCCGATATCCGTGCTTTTCTCCGAGAGAAAGTGCTTTATCCCAAGATTTTTGAGCCGTTTTAATTAAAGAAGGAAGAGGGCAATGAGCCGCATCTAAGGGAACAGGACCTATATTTAAATCTTCATATCCTGAAGTTTCTCCATAGGCTGCTCGGCGATGATTGCGGATTACCCGAAGCATATCTTCACGGTTTTCTCCAAATTTTTCAAAAGCCCCAAGTTCTGAGGCCATTTCAGCAGAGGTCTCATAGCTCACGCCTGTCATAATGGCTGCCAATGCCCCTGCAATTGAACGCGCTTCAGGACTATCATACGGGATCCCTGCCGCCATTAGAAGAGCTCCTATATTGGCATATCCCAATCCTAGGGTTCTAAACTCATAGGAAAGTCGTGCGATCTCCCGCGATGGAAATTGTGCCATTGCCACTGAAATTTCAAGGACAAGTGTCCAGAGACGGACAGCATACATAAACCCGTCTGTATCAAAATCAAAGACCTCTCCCTGACGACGAAATGTCATAAGGTTTAAAGAGGTCAAATTACAAGCGGTATCATCTAAAAACATATATTCAGAACAGGGATTTGAAGATCGAATGCTGCCACTTTTAGGACAGGTATGCCACGCATTAATCGTCGTATCAAATTGAACTCCTGGATCTGCTGAAGCCCAAGCAGCATAACAAACTTGATCCCAAAGTCCTCGCGCAGAAAGCGTTTTATAGGGCTTTCCATCAGTTCTTCGAATAAGAGTCCACTCCTTATCGTCACAAACAGCTTTTAAAAAATCATCGGTGACCCGAATAGAATTGTTTGAATTTTGACCGGAAACCGTTGCATAAGCCTCTGAATTCCAATCTGTATCATAAACTGAAAAATCAATTTCAAGGATACCTTGACGCGCGAGCTGAAGGGCACGATGGATATAATTATCAGGAACTGAGTGATGACGCGCTTCTTTGATCACATTTCTTAAGGTAACATTCACGTGAGGGTCAAACGACTTATCCCCCACTCCTTTTTCATAGCCCTCTTGAATTGTCTTAAATATTTTATTTAAATATTTATGGGCAATTTTTGATCCTGTGACCAAGGAGACAACTTTTTGTTCCTCTTTTACTTTCCAGTTAATAAAGTCTTCAATATCGGGATGGTCAATATCAACCACAACCATTTTTGCAGCACGGCGTGTTGTTCCTCCAGATTTAATCGCACCCGCTGCCCGGTCCCCAATTTTTAAGAAACTCATAAGACCCGAGGATTTTCCGCCTCCTGAGAGATATTCTCCTTGCCCCCGAATACCAGAAAAGTTACTTCCTGTCCCGGATCCATACTTAAAAAGACGCGCCTCACGCACCCAAAGGTCCATAATTCCGCCTTCGTTCACCAAATCATCTCTTATGCTTTGAATAAAGCAAGCATGTGGTTGAGGTCTTTCATAGGAAGATGTAGAGGCTAAAACTTCCTTGGTCTTTGGATCGACATAATAATGTCCTTGAGATTCTCCATTAATACCATAAGCCCAATGGAGCCCCGTATTAAACCATTGAGGAGAGTTGGGCGCGGCCATCTGATGACAGAGCATATAACGAATCTCATCATAAAAAATAAGCGCATCTTCTTCACTTTTAAAGTAGCCTTCTTTCCATCCCCAATACGTCCATGTTCCAGCCAATCGATCAAAAACTTGCGTCGCCTTGATTTCACTTCCATAGCGCTCTTCTTCTGGAAAGGCCGAAAGCTTCTTTTGATCAGCCTCAGATCGGTAGAGCCATACGGGAACATCCTTTTCCGGAACGGGCTTTGTGGCAGCGGGAATACCCGCTTTTCTAAAGTATTTTTGAGCAATAATATCCGCGGCAACTTGTGACCAAAATTCAGGAACTTCAATGTTGGGAAGACTAAAAACAAGAGATCCATCCGGGTTTCGAATTTCACTGGTGGTCATTCGGAATTTAACATTATGATAAGGGGAACAACCAGCCGTCGTAAACTTTCGAACAATACGCATAAGATCCTCAAGATATTGATATTTTTAAGCACAAAAAACTACATGTAGCTATATATACACATAAATTACGTATTTTGACAAGACCTTTAGACGCTTATTTTTGAACTATTTTTTGGATCATAACGTCTTGATTTTCATCTTTTTTTACCAAAAGATTTAAAACTTCTTCCG
>CANMHY010000009.1 GCA_947497675.1 Alphaproteobacteria bacterium | reverse complement strand
AAAAAGGTAAAGGGAGCTTATTTAAAAAATTAGGGGTTTTCTGTCAGACACTATTTATAACATAATCCCCCCTCCAATGCCACTTTTTTAGAGGAAGATCATAGGGAAAAGGCTATGCAATCGTTTAAAAAATGACAAGCCGTATGGGCTAAAAACTCTCTTTTTTTTTAAGTCGGAAAGAATTTCAAAGAGAGAAAAACAATGAAAAGAGGAGTTTTGTACAACTTTTTTCATTGTTTTTTTTAGGTAAGCATCATCCCACCCAAGGATTTGAGTTTAGCTTTCTCAAAAGGATATGAGAGACCGTTACATCAAACCATTGATGAACAGAAATGAGATGATTTTATTTGCGTCTCCAGGGATTTAAGACATTTTCTCGCTCCCAAGTTTCATGAACCGCCATAAATTCTCTTAAGTCTGATCGCAGAAGCTCAAACGTATAACAAGCTTCTTTCATCAGAGCATTTATGTATTCAGTTTGTGAAATTAGGTGTTGAGAAATGAGCTCAAGATGAGCTACTGTTTCTTTAGTCATTGTGACTCCTGTTTAGTTACAGTGATAGTGGGGCAGAGGCGTTCGATGCGTCTCTGTCTCACGCCTTCTCGGATAAGAAGACTTACTTACGTTAGCGCTTTCCAGGGTACGGATCAAGAGGAAAAATTCTTTAACATTTTCAGATCAATGTTAAAGACTTTTTCAATACATAGACTCCCATTTTTAATTAAAAAAAGCGCGCAAATGGTGAATTATTGTTCTCTTTTAAGAGATATAAAAACAGAGGGTCTATAAGCCGGGTTTTGTTTTTAAGCAAGCGCTTAAATGAGAATCATTCCTCTGGGACAAGGGTCTCCCCTTGCCTCGCGCGACCGACCCGAACAACAATGCGAGAAAGCATCTGTTTTTTGAGAAACTCAAAAAACACGTTGTTCCTATTTGGTCTTGCTCCGAATGGGGTTTGCCGTGCCTTTTTTGTTGCCAAAAAAGCGGTGCGCTCTTACCGCACCCTTTCACCCTTACCAAATAAATGGCGGTATACTTTCTGTTGCACTTTCCCTAAGGTTTCCCTCGCTGGGCGTTATCCAGCATTCTTTTCCCGTGGAGCCCGGACTTTCCTCCCTTTACACACGAACGGCATAAAGAGCGATCCTCCAACCCTCTGTTCTCTCTCTATACATCAGAGTCCCGTCAGAGCGCAACTAAATGTGTCGTCTCTCCCTAAACCAGCTCCGCTGGTCTCTTTTTAATTACTGTCTCTCTTAACCATCCTAAAATATCCACCAATGCATCCTCTAAATCTTTCGTCCTCACAATTTCCCCCTGCGTCCAAGTCGCTTTTTTTAAATTCTCATCAAAGGATATGCGAAGAACGTCATAGGGGATATCTTGGGACGTTCTTCTCTGTGGTGAGATCGATCCAAACAGATGACATATTTTTAAATCCGCAGGATTTTCTACAATTTCCAAAAAAAGAAGATGGACATTTTTTGGCCTAACGTTTGAATGAAGCCTCTGAAGCTCTTCATACACAAAATCCGGAGAACTTTCGCCCGTGGTCTCATGAAGAAAGGTTACCTCTTCTCTCATTTCACGACAAAGAGGTGTAAAATATGGCCAAGGAGACATGCTTGAGGCAGACGCAATACCACTTATATCAACTTCGCCTTCCCTCTGGGAGCCCCAAATAACATCCCCCTTATTATTCCCAAGTTTAACAACAAGTGGTTTTATTGCAGCCGTTAATTTTTGATCTTGAAAGTGTTTATTCCAAAAAGAAACATTTTGTTCAAGCTCATACTGAGGAGCATAGGAATTTCTTATGTTATAATTGGGAGTGCTATAAATATTTGAAATTTCCGTTTCAAAAAAGACTCTATTTTCAAGAGGGGTTAAGGTTCTTCGCCCAAAAAAAGAGCCTTTTTTAGAGGTAGTTAAATTTAAAAGAGAGGGAATTCCAGCATTTTCTGCGCCCATACATTCAAAACAATCGACGAAATTTAAACCATCAACCTCTCGCGCCTGATCGTGAAGAAACTCAAGAATCTTTGCAAGCTGAAGTCCATTTACGCCCCGTGCTGTGATATAAAGCCCGAGCACATGCTCTTCACTCTCAGCTCTCTCTTCAGCAGGCGTTTCAGAGACGGCCCGAGCTGCAGCCGAACTTTCGGAGATATCTGAGTCTCGCGGATCAATATGCACGGTCGTTAATCTTGCAAGTTCAGAAAAGAACCAAGGACTAATCCTCATCCTCCCCCCGAGCTTCAAGGAAAACTCACGACGTTTCTCCTCCGGCAATGCCGTCAAATAACGCACAAGAAGTTCAGCCGAATCATCCTTCAGATAGGTATCTTTTAGATCAAGCTCCTTTAATCCTTGCAGCCCTCCTTCCGAAACAAAGTGTGCCAGTCCTGCATATCCTATTTTTAACCCCTCTAAGGAAAAAACAGAAAGTTTATGATACCGTACAAATTTGGCCAATAGACTCCCCAAAAGAGCACGTCCCGTTTCCTTTTCCAGTTCAATTCCCGAATGAATGTCTCTTACAGCGCCCACACTCCACATCGTAACAGGGACAGCTGCCGTCCAGGGGTTTGCAAGACAGAAAGTTGCCAAGGGTCCCGCAATTCCGCCTGCAACCGTTAAGGACCCAAAGGGAATAGCTTCAAGCGCTCTTCCTTGTAAAGGCCTCAAGCTTGAATCATCCGTTGTCACCCACCGCCCAATACGGCGAATGACAAAACGACCCATTTTTGCAATATCGACAACAGGTCCTAAGGCCACCTTTCCCATAAAAGAACTCGACAAAACCGCAAGGTCCAGAGGACCACAAACACGACGTGTGTTAAACCTCATCATTGGGAGAAACGTCTCATTTGTTGATTCTTCGACGCTTAGCCGCTTCTTCAGAACAGCAAGCCCTTCTAATTTAGTCGCGCTTAAACGAGGGCTACACGCTCTCAACAAGGCAACACTCACGTGAGTCCCCTTAAAATTCACATACCTTAAATGAGGAAGATCTTTTGAAATCTCTTCCCATTGACTGTCAGTGAGAGGGACTTCCCTCACGTCGAGATGCTCTAAGAGGGGCGTTTGGAGATGAATTCTTTGAAGGAGAGAGCATCCCTCTAAAGACAGCAACTTTAAGAAAGGAGCCTCTAAGGTCAGCTCTTTTATTTCAAGATTATTCATAAAAAGCGTTTCAAGATTTGGAAACTGAAAATTCACACTGACAGGAACCGCCGTGTCTGAAATATTTAAGAAATAAAAAGGGGCCCTCTTAATATCTCTGAAAAAAGTTCCCTCCAAAAGACCCTCTCCCTGCACATCTAAATAACTCAAGGAATGCAGATCAAATCCTTTTTGTTTCGGATCAAAATCAACGCCTGTGAAGTGACCATTCTTTAAGGAAGTTATATGAGTGGGCGGAACCAAGGCATTCTTCCATAAATTAACGATATAAGCTGGAAATTTAAATATATCAGAGGATCTGCTTCTTAGATCATCTTCCGTCATTTCAAAGACGCCAATCGACGTATAATCCCCATAAAAAATACCTTTTTCTTTCATCTTCCAGTTCGTATTTTCAAAATTCAGAGAGATTTCGTAACTCGATAACACTGTACGATCAGGAGCTGGTTGATCCTCTTGACCTAACCTAGGTCCCCCTTGAAAAACTTTCTGAGGGGACATCCTGTCCAAAAGCATTTTATGAGTGAGTTGAGAGGGATCGTAAGCTTCCTTAATAATTTTCTGAAGCACACATAACCTTGTATAAAGAGCAACGATTTCCTCAAGACTCAAGGGGAACCTTGCCTCTTGCGTTTTTAAAGCTTCCAATTGAATTTTAGCGGAAGCTTGAAGTCCTTGCTTAAGGGTCTCAAGAGGAATGATATTTTTGAATTTCTCTCCAAGAGAGGGGTCAAGCGCTTGGCATAGAACACCTTCATGCTCAAAAAGAAAACGATGTGTTTGAGAGGGACGTATTTGAAAAAGCTCTTCCCGGCATCCCTGGGGATGAAGCCTGTAAAAACCATTTTGACTTAAAGAAAACTGAATGTCACGTGAGGTCTGAGTGTGAGGCGTGAGCAGAAGACTTTCAATAAATCGCTCTGAACATGTTTTTGAATCTAATTTTGTTAAATCTCTCCCTACAAGATCCTCCTCTCCCGTCTGCAATAAGGGACTCACAAAAAACCAACGCCCTTCAATTAAAAGGAATTCGGCAAGAGGAGAGGTTTTAAAGAGCTGATTTAAAAAAGTCTGCGCAACAATTTCAGGGCCTGGGAAAGAAGGACATCTTTGAACATAAAGGGGCACGGATGACGTTTTAAATGTCCATTGCTCCTGTTCTTGTCCGTCAAAGACAGAACTTGGAATAAAAGATGTCACCATTTGCGACAATCGTCTTTTCCCAAAATTGAGCCCTTGATAAAAAAGATGAGGGCTTTCTCCTAAAAAAAAGCAAGCTTGCGACAAGGTTTTTATTCTTTTTTGAACGAGAAACTGTTTTGCAGTTTTCAGTATTCGGGCTTTATTGGTTTGATGGTTTAAATGGATATATTTAAGATCGCTTTGCGTCCAAAGCCCAACTTTAACAAGATATTGTGCCATTATCTCTAAATCATAAAATTCCTCAAGGCTCTCAATCCCTTCATAGATAAATCGAGCCTCATCAAAGAGAGCCTGCTGAAACTCTTGAGCCGTCATCTGCACTTTATTTAGTATTTTAACACACGGCCTTTCTTCAAGAAATTCTTTTGCAGCACGTTCAAGGTCTTGTTTTTCTGTCTCTAAAAATCCCATCAGAACCTTAAAATCAATCTGATAAGACAAGGATTTTTTGGCTTTCTCCAAAAGGAGTACCTCTGAACGGTCGACGCGAGAGTTCAAGTTAAATCGTCTTTCTAAACAGGCCTTAGCACCAGTATTTTTAAATTCGTCAGGATAAAATTCAAAAACAGCAGGAAAAATCTCTTCAAGTCCTACACGCCAGGCAAAATGAGGATCCATTCTCATCAGTTTTTTAAAAGAGAGCTTAAGGTCTTCATCTTGAGATAAATTAACCCCTTGAAACCAAGAGGTAGCTACATCTGGACGCCTTAGAGAGACATCTTTTGAACTCCCTTGAATTAAAGTGATAAAAGACACTCTTCGTTGTTCTGCGATTGCCTTTTCTAAAGAGGCCCCATAATCCGAAGTATTTACACCTTCACGCAGGATGACCTTTATTAGGTCAGCTTCATCGCGACTGACACTATTCTCCAGAAGACTTTTCGCGCCCTCGGGTCTATAATTCACGTCAAACCCTAAATGAAAGGCCCACAAAAAAGAATCTACATGACTTTCAGGGTTGCTTAATAAGCGGTAAATGAGCGGATATAACTCTTTTGAAAGGTGCTCTTCGGGAGAGGCTCTCTTCGCCTCAGAGGACTCTTTCACGCCATACATCTTCCTAAAATCACCGCAATGTTGATTGAAAAGCTCAATAACTTTACCTACGTTTGGATCGTCAAAAATCTTTCGGAGTAGTTTTTGGTAGACCTCAGAGGCCTTTTCATAGGGACTCGGCTCGTTTAATTCTCTCTGAATATTATTCAACCATTTTCTCCAAAGCTCAACAGGTCCCTTCGGCGAGTTTTTATAAATCTTTGCAATATCAGGCAAGACTTTTTCATAAAACGCCTCTAAGGTGAGAGAAGGATTTTCCCTTAAAGTTTCTTGAAAGGCCACCATATGCTCTCTTAAATCCCACATCTTTGAAAATCTAAATCTCCCCTCTCTCAACGTCCACGGATTTGAAAATAACGTGAGGATTAAGCGATCAAAAGAGAGCGTTTTAAAACGGTCTCGGACCTCCTCTGAAAGAGCAAACGAACGACAGTCAAACTCTTGCCGATGAAATTCATGAAGAAGACTATACGTTGCATAAAAAACAGCGCCATTTTCACGTCTTTGAAAAGCCGTTTCAAAGTCTAAAAAGCTATTTGGCCTGGCAGAAGATGGGTTTAGCAAAAGAGAACTTATAAAAAGCCTACTTACGTGAATAGGATCTGGGCATCCGGCTCCAGGCAATACGGACAACATCATTCTTACGAGCGGCGGAAATTTTGACGCCTCTTCTTGTCTCCTCTTCACGGTTAGTCCATAATCAACAAAAGTTAAAAAAGCTCTATTATTTGCAATCCACGTCTCTTCAAAATCAGCTTTCTTTAAGTCATCTGAAATCGAAACATCGGAGACTAGAAAAATAATATCTGAAAATCGAATCACCTCCTCGTCAGGAATAAACCCGGGCCACAATTCTTTTAAAAACCGGACAACAGCTTGCTCTTGTATTTTTAAAATCCAGTGCTCCCGATCCGTCTTCTCATAAAAAAGAGGAGAGTCTCTTTCAAGCTCCTCTTTTTCCTTTAAGGGCTTTCCATGAATATCAATGTTCAAGAACTTTCGGGCAATAGGTTGAGAGACATAAAAATCAGCTTCAGGGCGACTTATCAAAGAAACGCGAACAAGACGGCACTCTGAAGAAGGCTTTAATCTTACTTCGAGGGGAAAATTTTCGAGGAATTGATCAATGAGATCGACTGCGCTCAAGGGCTGAATAATGAGCATAAAGCTCAAAACCAATGATAAAAACTTCCGCATCAAATTCCACATTTTCTAATAGACCCCTGTTTTCACTATTATTTGCCTTTGAACCACTTGATTTAATATTTTGAAGATTTACACTTTTTTTATTTTAATCTTCGTTTTTGTCATTAACTTTCCTGAGAAGCCCTCCTTAAGAAGTAGAAAATTAAAGATGATTTCTCTTCTCATAAAAGGCATTGAGACCCTGCAATGAACCTTTAGGACAAAACTTTAGAATGCAAGTACTACCCCCCAACATACAATTTTTTAAACTCAGAAGATTTTTATCCTCTTTATTTTTTTACCTCAGACATAAATTGACGCATCACCGTTAAATTAAAAGTGTCACCCCTTTCATTGAGGCGTGTTAATTTTTGAAAAAGAGCCTGATGCTGAGAATTCGTCAACTTTTCATTCTTTACTTGAATCCCAATTTTGATCGTTTCTGCAACAGAGAAATTATGATACAAACATGTTATGAGAATTGGCAGAAAGCCTTTAAAGTCATCCTGTCGATCCCAAATCTTTTGGATGCCATCATTAATTTTCTGATAAATAGAGTTTGTAAATTTAGAGTATGGGACACCTGACATTAACATAAAATAAACGCCTGAAAGATTAAAGTATGTTGAAGGGAGACCCAACTCAGTCATTTTTTTGTTACTCAAAGCTACTAATTTGGTGACCTTGAGCTCCTTCAATCTCCACTCTTCAGGAGAAAGGGTTTTTGTTGGAGGGTTTCGCCTCATTTCATTTAAAATAAAAGTAAAATTTCTTTCAGTGAATCTCACCTTCTCTTTCTTAAAAATTTCTTGAGCCTGTTGAGCTGTCTCCCACAAATAAAAAGCAACAGTTTCGGAATCGGCTAAGGGTAAAAAGTTCACATGTTTTTGAACAAAAGAAAGATAGGTTCCAGCTTGGGCAAGCTCATGATCATGGCTGCCTTTTTTAGAAATAACCCCCTTCTCTTCAAGCTTTTGAATCATCTCAAGCGATGCTTGAACATCAAAGACAGCTTTTTGGACAATAGAAGAAACGTTAACTTTCGTCTCATCAGAGGACAAAAGCTGCGCTGACAAATATTCCGATAGAACCAAGCCAATCCCAACTGAGCGCGCCCCATTGGGCATGTCTTTTAAAGCGTCATAAGCCTCTCTAATGAGGGGCAGGAAAGGATGCAAGACGCGGTGATAATGATCCAATACCTGTGAAATCTGACTCACCAACTCAGAAACGTCTTTATCTTCCAAAAGAGCTCCCTTCGGAAGAATACCAGCGTTTTCAAGGGTATACTTAATCTCTAAAAGCTCTTTAATATCTTTAACAGCACGCTTCAGAGCGGGAAGAGGATTCTCATTGATCGACTGAATTTCATCAAAGATGGCATTCAGGACAACATTTGAAAATAAGACGCCCTCTGCTTCAAAAAAAGGCTTTGCTTGTTTCAGAATTTCAAAGAGACGCGACAACATCTCTTCAAACGTCTCATGGGATAAAGAAAGTTCTTGTTCCTGAAACTTCGTAAATGACACAATGTTCCTTATCATATGGCGAATATTAGGATCTTTGAGAGAAGCATCTGACGGAAGGAGTCCATATTCAATAGCTTTTTTAAGAGCAGATATTCTTTTTGTTTGTCCATCCTCTCTTTGAGCATCAGAAACTTTAAGGCAGTGCGGACAAGATGTTTCTATCCCGTCAACCACCCCCTGAAGGTCAGAGAAACTTCCCCCTAAAGAAAAGACAGCCATAAGTGCAAAAGCCGATAAATAAGGTTTCATTATAATTGGAGCTCCCTCTGCTTATTCGTTATTTTTTTAGCTTATTCTCTAAGCCAAAATATCTTAACCTTTAAAACATATCAATCTCCAAAGCCCTCAAAAATTTGAAAATTATGCTCTTGTCTGTTTTATAGAAAATCTTGATTTTAGTAAAAGACGCCTTAAAAGATCCTCTATTACCCCACTTATTTGACTTAAGTCGTCGAGATTCTCTTTCAGAAATTGACCCTTTTTTAGCCATAATTCGGGATAGAAATGCAAAAGAAATGCCCGTATAGCATAATACGTTTCAACGTCCCAAACACCAGAAAGCGTACAATGATACCCCAGCTCTTGAAGTTTCTTTTGAACCTCTAAAGGAGGTTTTTCTTTTTGCTTTAAAGCGCATCGAGAGACCCACCATCCAAGTCCTTCTAACGCAAGCTGTTTCCAGGGGAAAAATGGACCAGGGTCTATTTTTCGCGAGACTGCAACATCGGCATGTCCAAGAATATCAAGAGGATTCACGTCATAACGTTTTTGAATATCTTTGATAAGAAGAATGAGAGACCTGATCTGTTTTGAAGCAAAAGGATGATTTCCGAGATTTGACAACTCAATGCCAATAGACCTGCTGTTTATATCATCTTGACCTTTCCAATAACTGGGTGTTCCTGCATGCCACGCTCTATATTTTTCTGAGAGAAGTGAAAAGATCTTTCCCTTTTCATCAATTAAATAATGAGAACTCACGTTCGAACTTGGAGAACAAAGCCATTTTAAAGCCTCTGTAGCCTGTGTCATGGCTGTATAATGAATCACAATATATTTAACCAAACATTTAGAGGCGCGCTCATCATAATTATGAGATTGAAAACTCTCTAAAATAATCATGTGGTTTCGGTTATGATTTTTTTTAAGATTTTTTTTTCTCCTCTAAAAAC
Source organism: Alphaproteobacteria bacterium (assembly GCA_947497675.1). Lineage (GTDB taxonomy): Bacteria > Pseudomonadota > Alphaproteobacteria > 16-39-46 > 16-39-46 > 16-39-46. The sequence goes on along the minus strand of CANMHY010000009.1, from coordinate 804 downwards.
GTCTTTTAAAAGGAGACAAAAGGAGAGGAAAACGCCCCCTAAAATAAAGAAAATAAATCCATTGTTTCCATAGTATTTCATGATGAGTCCCACTCCGAGAGGAGATAAAATACATCCCAGTCGATACGTGAATGAAAAAACAGAAATCTTTGTCGACATATGCTGCAAGAAGTGTTCACGTCCTATCCAAGCAATCATAAGACCAAAGAAAGACGCAAGACAACCTCGGACAATAAAAAAGAGAAACCCGAGTGTTTCCACATTTTTGACCCAAAATGTAAAAATTCCTGCCATGAGGGCAATAAAAGAAAACCCTAAAAGGGTCTTTTCGTATCCCCATTTATCCCCTAAAATCCCCCCTAAGGGAATGAAAAAAAGAACAGCCAATTGAACACATGAGAATAAAAAAGAGGCTTCTCTTTCCGTAAACCCCAGGCCTTCAGCATAGATGGGGAAGTAAGTGGGAAACGCCGTTCCAGCAATCGAAATAATAAAAATCAGTATAAAAAAGCTTGGATGTCTGAACGTTGCTTTTAAGACAGATCCATGGGGGGATAAAAAATCTTTTTTCCATGAGGGATCTTCTTCTTTGGTCTCTAATTTTGACAAACTCCAGAGCCCCCCTATAACACAAAATATCCCAATACCAAATATGTGAGACGATCCCACAATGACCCCATTTAAAAAAACACCAAAGGAAGAAAAAAGAGACATCATCAAAATTGTAAAAGAAAATAAAGTCGCCCGATTACGAAGGTGATATATTTTCATTTGAAAAATGTAGAGTCCAAGAAAGATGAAGCT
>CANMHY010000008.1 GCA_947497675.1 Alphaproteobacteria bacterium | reverse complement strand
GCTCAAGACCTTTTTGAGCAAGAAGGGCCAAATCTTCACCTGACTTTGCAAGTTTAAACTCCAAAATCACTGCATTACGATATTTTGCCTTGGGTTTTGGAATCAGCATAAGATCCACACGTCCTCCTCCAGACTCTTTCTCAGCCTCAATCAAATATCGAGATGAAACAGCAGAAACGAGCCCAATCATAAAACCATTATAAAAAATTTCTGCATTTTTGGGCCCTGTTGCGTAGAAACTCGCAGACACCTCTAGGTAAAGTTTCAATTTTTGAGTAAAAGTATTAATGTCCCCTTTCAAAAGATCATTTAAAAATGCATCATACTCATCAACTTCAATCTTAAACTTTTGGCTTAACCATTGCGTTGTAGAAATTTCAAAAACCTCTAAGACTTCCCGGTTAGGAATATGAACGTCACATCGATACGTTCCTCCCCGTGGTGTCTCAACAGAACTTGCCGTTAAATATCCTGAAAATAACAACAAATTATAAAGTGCATTCGGAGAGATTGTGATATCTGAAAACACCATCTTTGAGTCAGCTATCATCTCAATGCTCCCCCCCTCAATGAGCGTTTGAATTTTTTCTTGAAATTTGTCTTGAATCAGTGCCTTCTCAATTAGAGCAGTACTGGCCGTCCCCACCCAATATGCTTTAAATTCTCCAGGATCATTGAGATAATTCATGATGGACCAAGGATTATAAATCGTGAGGCCTCCAATGGTATATCCATTATACCAAAACTTCATATTTTCTGCAATTTTTGGAGCTTTGTCCAATCCCGATGTATGAAGAAGCGTGTTTACATCTTTTTCTGTAAATCCAAAATGCTCCGCATACCTGTTATCTAAAATAGAATCTTCTCCGAGATTATTAAGACCTGAAAAGATACTTGCTTTAGCAACACGCAAAATTCCTGTAACCATTGATTTTTCAAGAAATGTATTATCTTTAAGGGTACTGCTTAAAATTCCGCTAAACAACGATAAAACATCTTGAAAACCTCTTTCATTTTCTGCTGTAGAAGTCCCCTCTTGTATAAATTGCTGCGCATACCAGTCATTCAAAGGCGTGTCATACTCATCAATAAGAATAATTACCTTTTGTCCAAAATGACGATGGAGCATTTCGCTTAAATAAAAGAGACTTTTTTTGAGTTCAGAAAGATCAAATTCTTTTGTAATAAATTTCTGAAAGAGTGTTTTTTCTCGCTCTGAAAGATTATGACTATTCATCAGATATTCATGACTCGAATAAATTTGGTAGACAATATCTCTGACAGTTCTCTCTAGTTCTTCGTATCGCTTTGCTTTCACATCTTTAAAGCTGACAAAAATAGCGGGGTATTTTCCACAATGTTCTTTTATAAAATTTGGATATTTTCCGATTTTTAATTTAGAGAAGATGTCATATTTTTTTAAGTGTTCCTCTGTGTTTAGAGTACCATCGCCGTGAACTGGGACAGAGAAAAAGTACTCAAGCATTGTCATATTGAGCGTCTTCCCCCACCGTCGTGGACGCGTCACTAAAATAACTTCATGCCCATCCTCTAAAATACTTTTAATTAACAGCGTCTTATCGACGAAGAGCGTACTCTCCGTGATAAGCTTTTTAAAATCACTCGTCCCAATCTTTATCGTGTAAGTCTTATTCTGTGGATCCGTCATCGTCATCACATCCTTGAAATTTAATGCAGTATATCACAGCTTTTTGAGAGAAACACGCTAAAATTCATCCCATGAAAATCTACTCTGAATTGACATCCTCTCCCCTCTAAAGAAGAAGTTTTCGAGTACCAAAAAATAAAACAACACACTTCCTTCTTAGGACCTGAAAGAAAAGCTTACCTTTCAACCACTGAAAAATCTCTTTTCTTCTTTTCCTGCCATAAAGGCAATTGCAGTTTTAGATTTTTCCTATATTATCCCTTTTAAATGATATCTTTTTTAAAGTGTTTATAGGTCTCTCATTGGACGTTCTCTCGCCTTTTCTTTCCCGCCAAAAAGCTGCTCTCATCCTTGAAACCGGAGACTACTTTCCTGGGCTTACAAAGACGCCTAGCGCACACGTCTCTGGAACACTCTGTTTCAACACAGCCATGACAGGCTATCAAGAAGCCATTTCAGATCCTTCTTATCGCGGACAACTTCTGGTATTTTCTTTCCCTCATATTGGAAATGTTGGAACAAACCCGGAAGACATAGAATCTTCCTTTCCTTTCCTTCAGGGAATCATTTTGGGAGACTTCATCACAGAGGCGTCAAATTATCGAAGCACGTCACATTTTTTGTCTTGGCTCGAAAAAAATAATGTTCCCTGCATTGAAGGCATTGATACACGCACGTTGATTCACATCATTCGTGACCATAAAAAACCCTTAAAAGCCATCATATGTTCTTACACGGGAGAATTGACACCTGAAAAAATTCTGGAGATGAGCAATAAAGGAAACTTTACAGATTTAACTTTCGAGAAGAGTCTTCTTGCGCAGGTCTCGACACGTAAAACTTATCTTTGGACCCAAGAGCTCTCTGAGTTGATTAAGAGCCCCCAACCTTCGCATGCCTCTCCCTCTTCCCCTTTAAAAATAGTCGTCGTCGATTTTGGCGTAAAACAGAGTACTTTGAGATCTTTAACCTCTTTTGGAGCCGACGTTATCGTTGTTCCTTTTTCGTCTTCCTATGAAGATATTTTAGCGCATCATCCGACAGGGGTTGTTTTTTCAAATGGGCCAGGTGACCCGCGCTTTGTTGAACCCTCTGTCTTTAAAATGATGGAGAAAATCCTTCAAGAGGGGGTTCCAATGTTAGGAGTTTGCTTGGGACATCAACTCTTATCTCTTGTTCATGGCGCTGAAATTATAAAGCTCCCCTGTGGACACCATGGTATCAACCATCCTGTTCAAGACCTCAATTCAAAAAATATTCTCATCACCTCTCAAAATCATGAGTACACGATAAAAGAATCTTCTCTTCCCAAAAATTTGATCCCAACCTACCGCTCTCTTTTTGATGGGTCCTTGGAAGGGTATAAAATCCAAGAAAAACCTATTTTTTCTGTTCAATTTCATCCTGAAGCTGGTCCTGGCCCTGGGGACGCAACTTTTATTCTTTCCGATTTTTTAAAAATTGTGCGTCATCATGCCCAAAAGAACTGACTTAAAAACCATTTGCATTATTGGATCAGGCCCCATTGTTATTGGACAGGCCTGTGAATTTGATTATGCGGGTGTTCAAGCCTGTAAAGCTCTGAAAGAGGAAGGTTATCGGGTTGTTCTCATCAACTCAAATCCAGCAACCATCATGACAGACCCTCACCTTGCGGATGCAACTTATATAACACCTCTCACACCAGACTGTGTTGAGAGAATTCTGCGCCTTGAAAACGTAGATGCGATTTTGCCGACCATGGGAGGCCAAACGTCTCTCAATTTAGCAGTTGAGCTTGCCAAGAGCGGCGTTCTTGATACTCTCAACATTGAACTTATTGGGGCAAACCTTCAAGCAATTGAAAAGGCTGAAAACAGACGTCTCTTTCATCAAAGTATGAACTGTATCGGACTCGATTGTTTGAAAGGCCACGAAGTCAATTCTTGGGAAGAGGCAAAAAAAGCCTTAAAATTCTTAGAATTTCCGCTGATCATCCGACCTTCTTTTACACTCGGAGGCATGGGAGGGGGAATTGCACATAATTTGAAAGAATTTGAAGCCATTGTTAAAAACGGACTCAATCTGTCTCCCATTCGTCAAGTCCTGATAGAGGAATCCGTTATTGGGTGGAAAGAATTTGAACTTGAAGTTATGAGGGATCATAAAGATCAGTGCGTTATTATTTGCTCTATTGAGAACATTGAACCCATGGGCGTTCATACAGGAGACAGTATCACTGTCGCCCCAGCCCTCACGCTCTGTGATAAAGAATATCAACGCATGCGTCTGGCGGCTTTCGCAATCCTAAGAGAAGTCGGCGTTGCCACAGGCGGCGCTAATGTGCAATTTGCAGTTCATCCAAAAACAGGCCGAATGGTTGTTATTGAAATGAATCCACGCGTATCGAGGTCCTCCGCTTTGGCTTCTAAAGCAACAGGATTCCCTATTGCAAAAATTGCGGCTCAACTTGCTGTAGGGTACTCTTTGGACGAGATAACGAATGACATTACAAAAACCACGTGTGCGGCCTTTGAACCCTCCATCGATTATGTTGTTACAAAAATCCCGCGCTTTGACTTTGAGAAGTTTGAAGGTGCCTCTTCACGCTTGAGCACCTATATGCAATCTGTTGGTGAAGTGATGGCCATTGGAAGAACTTTTTCCGAAAGTCTTCAAAAAGCCATCTGTTCTCTTGAAGAAGGATTTGAGGGTCTTTTAACGCCAAAAATTAAGTTTGATTCCGTCAAAGATTTGAAAGAAAAAATTGCCACCCCCACCCCTCATCGCCTTTTTTATATTGCGGCGGGATTTCGAGAGGGGATGCAGGGAGAAGAAATAGAAAAATTATGTCATTGGGATAAATGGTTTTTGGATCAAATCTCTTTTCTTGTTCACATCGAAAAAACAATTAAATCTGAAGATTTTTTTCAAAATCCTGAAGCTTTTCGTTATTTTAAAGCTCTGGGGTTCTCAGATGCAGCTCTTGCTCATTTGACATCCCATACAGAAAGAGACATCCGAGACCAACGTTATGAGTTTTCCATTCTCCCTTCTTTTAGAAGAGTTGATACCTGCGCTGGTGAATTTCCCGCGCATACAGCCTATATGTATAGCACAACGCTTCCTTTTCCATCGTCGATTAACTTTGATGAAGCTTTGCCCTCTTGCCGAAAAAAAGCCATCATTATTGGGAGCGGTCCCAATCGTATTGGACAAGGCATTGAATTTGATTATTGTTGTGTTCATGCAGCACAAGCACTTCAGACGATGAATATTGAAACCATCATGATCAACTGTAATCCAGAAACTGTTTCAACCGATCATGTCATTTCCGATCGCCTTTATTTTGCACCTTTAACAGAGGAAAGTGTCCTCGATATTATTCGCCATGAACAAAAAGAAGGGGATCTTTTAGGCGTATTTGTTCAATTTAGTGGTCAAACAGGTCTTAAGCTTTCTGATATTCTTAATCGAGAAAAAATCCCTCTTTTGGGCCTTTCAAAAGAAGCCATTGATGAAACAGAAGACAGGGGAAAATTTCAAAAATTTCTTCATCATCTTCACCTTCGTCAACCTCTTAATAAAATTGCATCCTCTCCTGAAGACCTTTCAAAATGTCTCGAAGAGATAGGGTACCCTGTCATTTTGAGACCCTCCTATGTTATTGGAGGGAAAGGGATGCGTATTATAAGATCAGAGAAAGATTTAAACGCTTATCTTGACGCCGTTAATTTGAAAGAACTCACCCCCCTCCTCGTTGAAAAATATCTCACCCAAGGGATTGAAGTTGATATTGACCTTCTCTTTGACGGAAAAGAAGTGTGGATTGCGGGTATCATGGAGCATCTTGAACCTGCAGGAATACATTCAGGGGACTCGTCATGCATTTTTCCATCTCATAGTCTTTCGTCCACTCTCATAGAGACTCTTAAAAAAGAAGCTTCTCTCATTGCGCATTCCTTAAAATTTAAAGGTCTTTTGAACATTCAATGTGTTATTCATAAAAATGCTATTTATATTATTGAGGTGAATCCCCGTGCAAGTCGAACGATTCCTTTTCTTGCAAAAGCTCTTGGGATTCCTCTCGTCAAGATTGCCGTCCAGCTTTGTCTCGGAAAGATGATCTCTTCCTTTGATCTTCCAAACACGTCACCCCATGACTTCTCCGTAAAATATCCGATCTTTTCTTTTGATCGATTTTTAAACATTAATACAAAATTAGGACCCATTATGAAATCAACAGGAGAAGTGATGGGAAGAGCTTCAACTCCTGAAGCAGCTCTCGCCCAAGCTCTCTATCCTCAAATTTATCATAAAAATCCTTTTCAGAAGCTTGCTCTCTTTTCAGAAAAACCTCTGACAGATTCTCTGACGCTTGTCTTGGACCAATTAAAAAGAGACGGCATTGATCTATACACTGACCTTCAAACAATGCGCCTCACTCCTTCTCTGAACAATATTTGCTCAGAGCGCTCAATAGATAAAGTTTTATCCATGATTAAAAATCAAGAACTTGACGCCGTCCTTGCACTTGAGTACGATCAGGCTCCTTTAGAAATGAAGATTTATGCAGCCACTCATGAAGGAAAAACGCCTCTTTATACAACAGAGCTTCATCTTCTTGCTATAGCTGAGAGTTTTAAAAATCTTTTTGGTCAAAATCTTTTTCACTTAAAAAGTTTACAAACGATACATTAAGGTAAGAACAAAATGAAAATCCCTTCCAACCTTCCCAACGATCGCTCTTTTGGATTTTTTTTTGCAGGGATCCTCTTTTTCGTCTTTTCGTGGAATGCACTCTTGCATGATCATTTTTTTTGGCGCGTTCTTGGGGCCTCTGGTCTGTTTTTTTTAAGCAGTTGTTTCTTCCCAAAAGTATTGCGCCCTCTCAATGTAGGATGGTATTTCCTCGGAAAACTTCTGCATAAGATAACCAATCCTCTTATTATGGGGTTTATTTTCTTTTGCATCATAACCCCCATTGCCATTTTAAGACGTCTCACAAAATCAGAAGCTTTTCCAAAACACTTCGATGCATCAGCCACAAGCTATTGGATTAAGCGTCTCCCCCCGGGCCCTGAAGCGAAACATTTAAAAGATCAATACTAGGAGAAAAGATGAATTTTTTAACCGAACTTTTTTCATATTTGTTGAAACGCAAAAAATGGAAACTCCTCCCCATCATCATCGTTTTGCTTATTTTTGGTGTTTTGGTCATTCTCTCTGAATATTCCTTGATCTCTCCTTTTGTTTATACGTTATTTTAGGAGCATAGACAAAGATGCGCATCTTAGGGATTTCAGGGTTTTATCATGACAGTGCTGCAGCGCTTGTTGAAAATGAAAAAATTATTTCGGCTTGCCAAGAAGAGCGTTTTACGCGCATTAAACACGATGCATCTTTTCCATCTAACGCTATTGAATCTTGCCTTAAAGCTGGGAATACTGATTTAAGCGCCGTTGATTTTGTCGTTTTTTACGACAAGCCTTTTATCAAGTTTGAACGTCTTCTTGAAACCTATATGGATTACGCCCCACGGGGATTTTCATCTTTTAGACAAGCGATGCCGCTTTGGATTAAAGATAAACTTTTTCAAAAAAATACGCTTCTTAAACATCTTAAAAAATTTGACCCAAAATTTAGCGCTTCTCGTCTTCTCTTTACAGAGCATCATTTGGCTCACGCTGCCAGTGCTTTTTATCCCTCTCCTTTTGAAGAGGCTCTTGTTCTCACGATGGACGGCGTTGGCGAATGGACAACCACCAGTGCTGCCATTGGCACGCACAATGAAATTAAAATTTTTAAAGAAATCCATTTTCCCCACTCCCTCGGGCTTCTCTATTCTGCCTTTACGTATTACACAGGATTCAAAGTTAATTCAGGGGAATATAAACTCATGGGGCTCGCCCCTTATGGCGTTCCCAAATATGAGTCTCTTATTTTAGACAATATTATTGATCTTAAAGAAGATGGCAGTTTTCGTTTGAATATGGATTATTTTGATTTTTGTACAGAACTTCGTATGACAAATGATGAAAAATTCGTGGCTCTCTTTGGAGAGTCCCGCCGGGAATCAGAATCTCCTCTCCGGCAATTTGATATGGACTTAGCAGCCTCTGTTCAAAAAGTTCTTGAAAAAGCCGTCATCCGTCTTGCGGCGCACCTGCAAAAAGAGACAGGCCAACAAAATCTGTGTCTTGCAGGAGGCGTTGCGCTCAATTGCGTTGCAAATGGAAAACTTCTTCAGACAGGTATTTTTAAAAACATTTACATTCAACCTGCTGCAGGTGATGCTGGAGGGGCTCTCGGGGCTGCATTCTACGGGTATTACCAAATAAAAAATAACAAACGCTCTGCAAATATTGATAAAATGGAGGGGAGTTACCTCGGGCCGCAATTCGATTCCGAAGCTATTACCTCTTCTCTCACCGCTTTGGGTGCAAATTTTGACGTTCTCACAGACGACCAACTTTACGACACTGTTACAAGCGATTTAATCGAAGAACAGGCCATTGGATGGTTTCAAGGAAAAACAGAATTTGGACCTCGTGCGCTTGGCAACAGATCCATCATTGCTGATGCACGCTCTTCTAAAATGCAAGAAAAACTCAATCTCAAAATTAAATTCAGAGAATCTTTTCGTCCCTTTGCCCCCGCTGTTCTCGCGGAAGATGTAAATTCTTGGTTTGATCTCAAATCCCCGTCTCCTTATATGCTTCTGGTGGCAGGTGTCTTAAAAAGACATCAAACTAAGCTCCCTAAAAATTATAAGAATCTCTTTGGCATTGAAAAGTTAAATATCCCCCGCTCCTCTGTCCCTGCAATTACCCATGTCGATTTCTCAGCCCGTATCCAAACAGTTCATAAAGAAACAAATCCACGGTTTCATCAACTTCTCTCAAAATTTAAAGAAAAAACCGGATGCGGCATTCTCGTCAATACAAGCTTTAATATAAGGGGAGAGCCCATTGTTTTAACGCCATCTGATGCATTTCGGTGTTTCATGGGAACAGATATGGACATTCTTGTCATTGGAAACTGCTATCTTCAGAAAGACAAACAAAATCCTCTTTTAAAAGAAGATTACAAAGCTCAATTTCACCTCGATTAAAGGATACGATAGATGAAAAAACTTATAAAATGGCTCTTTATTCTGATTCTTCCTTTTCTTTTATTTGATATTTATAAAGGTATTTTCCGATTTCGTTCTGATTCAACAAAAAATAATGCAGCCCCCTTAAATTCTATTGTCTATCAATTTAGAACTCATTATTGGCATTTCCCCCCCAGTAGCGTCACAACAATCACCAATGAAGAAAATAATACTTTTCTTGTTAAAGCAGACAAGCACGGATTTCGGAATGACCCTATCATCGCAAATCCCAATCTTCTTCTCTTAGGAGATAGTTTTACGTGCGCCATGAATACAGAAGATAAAGACACCTATGCCCAAGTCCTCACAAACGAAGGCGTAAGCGTCTATAATGCTGGCATGGATGGAACAGGAACGTGCCATCAAGCCTATATTTTAAAAGATATTCTGGAGCACATTCACCCAGAAGTTGTTGTTCTAAATTTTTATCTCGGAAATGACTTCCATGATAACTTTTTTGGCCCACAGCTTCAAACCTTAAAAGAGTCTCTCAATCTTACTTCAAATCGAGAAGATTCTTCCTCAAATGAAAAAATGACCCCCAATTCAAAATTTAAGGTCTTTGTCCTTGAGCACCTAAGACCCATCAAAGACTTTATGATGAGCTATTCTCCGAGTTTTAACGTCATCTATGATCGTCTCAGCCCTTATTTTCATGAAAAAACCGAAATGCTTTATTATGACAGGTCAGAGCTTAAAATGTTCGCCTATCAAGAGGACACCCCTGATTTAGAAATTAAAAAATCTATTGAAAACACAACCGATGCCTTTGATGTGATCCAAAAAATTATTGAAGATTATAATCAAAAAAATAACACACATGTTAAACTTGTTGTCGTTGGAATCCCTTCCAAAGCTCAGGTTATCAAAAGCTTGCGTGAGGTTTCTAACTTTGCTACCGATGAAGGCGCACAGAGTTTTTCAAATTCACTCCTTTCTCAGATTAATTTTGATACACCCAATCATCTCCTTGCAAACCTTTGTGCTAAAAATAATATTCCCTATTTCTCTCTCCTTCCCCTTTTTCGAGAAAATGCTGGACTTGGTCTTTATTATTATTTTGATTTACATTGGAATTGGCGCGGCGAAAAAATTGCCGCACAAGCTGTTTATAAGTGGTTAAAAGAGAGCGGATTCCTCAACAATTCCATTAAACTCTCTCCTTTTTCAGGGCTAAAATACATGTGATTTTAGAGAGTATCTCTGTTAATTAAAAAAGGACAATCCTCTCAAACATAAAATGGAATTATCTGTTCACGTTTTTTTATCTTAATTCCTGCCACACTACCACCAACTTACCTTGTGGATAAGAGCCAATTTTTCTAACCAGTATGTTGTCCTTGATTTGGCTCAAATGATAGAACCAACTTTCCGCCACATACATCTGCGGCCTTAGAAAGTTGCCTCAAAGTGGTCCAATGA
>CANMHY010000007.1 GCA_947497675.1 Alphaproteobacteria bacterium | reverse complement strand
CCCCGTATTTTGAACGCTCTTCAGACTGAAAATAATGGTCACCCTCTTATCTTAGAGGTGGCACAGCATTTAGGAGACGATCAGGTTCGCACCATTGCGATGGATGCAACGGATGGTCTTATTCGAGGACAAACGGTGACGGATTTAGGGCATCCCATTACGGTTCCTGTTGGAGAGGAGACTTTGGGACGCATTATGGGGGTTACGGGAGAGCCCTTAGATGGCAGAGGTCCCATACACTCAAAACTTATGCGGCCCATTTATAATGAGGCTCCCCTCTTCACAGAGCAATCTACAGAAACCGAGATTCTCATTACAGGCATTAAAGTTATTGATCTTTTAGCGCCTTACCCTAAGGGGGGAAAAATAGGTCTTTTTGGCGGTGCTGGCGTTGGAAAAACAGTTATTATTATGGAGCTTATTAATAACATTGCAAAGGCTCATGGAGGGTATTCCGTCTTTGCGGGGGTTGGAGAAAGAACCCGTGAAGGGAATGATCTTTATCATGAAATGATCGATTCGGGCGTTATTGATCTCGACAAAAAAGGATCAAAAGCGTCTCTCGTTTATGCTCAAATGAATGAACCCCCTGGAGCCCGTGCCCGTGTCGCTTTTACAGCGTTAACAGTTGCTGAATATTTTAGGGACGTTGCCCATCAAGATGTTCTTCTCTTCATTGATAATATTTTTAGATTTACGCAAGCCGGATCTGAAGTCTCAGCCCTTTTAGGGCGCATTCCTTCGGCTGTGGGTTATCAACCAACCCTTGCAACGGAAATGGGATCCCTTCAAGAAAGAATTACGAGTACGCATAAAGGATCGATTACAAGCGTTCAGGCAATTTATGTTCCGGCAGACGATCTCACGGATCCTGCCCCCGCTGCTTCTTTTACGCATCTTGATGCCACAACGGTTTTAAATCGACAGATTGCGGAGATTGGTATTTATCCAGCCGTTGATCCCCTCGATTCCACGTCACGTATTTTAGATCCCCGCATCGTAGGGGAGACTCACTATGAAATTGCCCGAGAAGTTCAAAAGATTCTTCAAACGTATAAATCTCTTCAAGATATTATTGCGATTCTTGGAATGGAAGAACTATCTGAAGGGGACAAACTGACTGTTATGCGGGCGCGAAAAATTCAAAAATTCTTGTCCCAACCTTTTTTTGTGGCCGAGGTGTTTTCAGGGCTGAAGGGATGCTTTGTACCCCTTGAGGAGACCATTAAAGGATTCCAAGCTATTGTGAAGGGAAATTGTGATCATATTCCTGAAAATCTATTTTATATGGCCGGAAACCTTGACGAAGTCTTAGAAAGATTTGCCAAGTTGGAAACAGAAGAGAAAAAATAAGAATGTTTAAAGTGATGCTCATTACGCCTGCAGGCGTGCTCCTGGATGAGGATGTTTTCATGTGCGTTCTTCCGGGAGAAGAAGGGGCCCTCGGGGTTCTTGAGAACCATATCCCTATGGTTGTTGCCTTAAAAAAAGGACGTGTTGATCTTTATAAAACAAGCACTGAGATTATGAGACAATTTGATATTGAAACCGGATATGCCCAAATTAATAAAGAGTCATGCTTTGTGTATACAGAGAGTGCTGAAAGCGTGACGTAAATTTAATTGCTCAAATTCATTAAAAGTAAATGCTCACGTTGGTAAACGTCTAAAAGTTTTTGGGATATGCTGTTACATATTAAAAGACTCATAAAAGGAAACTAATGAATAATAAACAACTTTAACTCATGGTGACCTTGGACAAATGTTACTTTACGTAAACTATTTTGATCAAGAAATTAAAATGGAGAATGATAACCCTACAATCGGCCTCGTTCTTTGTACCGCCAAACATGATGGCATGGTGAAGTATTTATTAGGAGATAAATCTAAACAAATATTTGCAAGCACCTATCAATTTCATCTTCCGACAGAAAAAGAACTGGAATTAGAACTTCGACGTGAGATTAGTATAATTGAGTATCAAAAAAAATCTGATGAATAGAATGGGAAAATATGGGTTTTCAGAGTTATTTTTCCAAAATAGAAGACCATCAAAACCCACTAAATGCTACTACTGTCTTTTTAGGGTATTTTAGTATTTTAGATTGAAGTGTCTTTAATTCTCTTTGTTCAAACAAAAAATTTAAGGGACTCTTTTTGCCAAAGATTGGGAATAAGAGCAAAAATTGGACGTCTGGGGACGAAAAGACGGGTTGACACTCTTTATTCCGAAAAAATCGCATTTTTTTCTTCTTAAATCCAAAAAAGTCACTTATAATAGGGAAAAGGGCCTCTATAATGACTAAAATATCTCTTTCAAGCTTTCCAGAAGTCTTCCTCTCAAGTACCGCGCTGACGAAGACCATATCGCGTTTTGCAAAAAATGGAAAATTGCGGAAGCTTGCGCCCCGTCTCTATGCCCAAAATATGATAGATCCGCCAGAGCTGATCATCAAACGGAATTTATGGGTGATCGTAAGTTCTTATTTTCCAGGAGCTTTAATTGCAGATCGCACAGCACTTGAAAACAAGCCAACGGCTGATGGGTTTATTTTCTTGATTGCCGATCAAAAACATAAAATCAAACTCCCCGGAATAACATTGTGTCCCCGAAAAGGACACGCCCCTTTTCCAAGCGATCGACCTTTTATAGGGGGATTATTCTTGTCATCTCTGTCCAGAGCATTTTTAGAAAACTTAAAACCTTCGAGAGCTCGAAATGGAGAGAGTTCTCGAACACTTTCTAAGAAAAAGATTGAAGAAAAGCTTGAGAATCTACTCTCCAACGGAGGCACAGAAGCCTTGAATAAACTCCGAGATGAGGCTTCAAAAATTTCAAAACAGCTTGGTCTCACAGAGGAATATAAGAGTCTCGACAAACTCATTGGAAGTCTCATAGGGACAAAATCAGAGACGTTAGAGAGCCCTTTAGGAATCGCTCGGCAATCAGGTTTTGCATATGATCCAAAACGCCTTCATTTATTCTCAGAGTTGCATGCCTCCCTTGCCGTACTCGCGCCCATCTCCAGAATTTCCGTGCCTCTTTCTTCAGAAGGGCTCATTAACTTAAGTTTTTTCGAAGCTTATTTTTCCAACTTCATTGAAGGAACCGAGTTCGAAGTGAATGAAGCGAAAGAGATCATTTTTAATGGAAAGATTCCCCCTTCACGTCCTGAAGATGCCCATGATATTTTAGGCACATTTAAGATTGTTTCAAACACCCCTGAGATGAGTCGAATCCCTCATGATTTTGAAGAATTGTTGACGCTTCTCAAAACGCGACATGCTTCAATTATGGAAGGAAGACCTGATAAATTTCCAGGAGAATTTAAGAAAGAATCCAATCGGGCAGGAAGTACGACTTTTGTAGCCCCAGACCTTGTGATGGGAACTTTAAAGCAAGGTTTTCAGATATATCAAGCCCTTGATTGCCCTCTCTATAGAGCCATCTTTATGATGTTTTTAATTTCTGAGGTGCATCCTTTTAACGATGGAAACGGCCGTGTTGGCAGAATCATGATGAATGCAGAACTTGTAAGTGCATCAGAACAACGCATCATAATTCCGACAATCTACAGAAATAATTATTTAAGTGCATTGCGTGCTTTATCTCTGAACACCCTACCAGATCCTCTGATTCGCGTTTTAGATTTTGCTCAAAGATATACGCTCTGCATTCGTTATAACGATTTCAATGAGGCACAGCTTGATCTAAAAAATACAAATGCCTTTATGGATCCGACGATTGCAGAAGAAAGGGGCTTGCGCTTAATTTTACCTTGAAATTAACCCATTTTAAACGGCTCATAACCATAGGAGGAGAAGGTGTTAGAATCATATTCCAATGGTTGTTACCTTAAAAGAAGGTCGCCTTGATCTTTATTCTCAAGAATGCGCCGGGGACATTTTTGTTTTAGCAACAGCCGCCCACATCCGGAGGGCTGCCGCTTGTTTATGAAGTTCCTTGGGATCTTCTTCCTCACTTTGAGGAATTTCATCCGCAAGAACATCAAGATGATTTGCGAGATTTTGTATCGTCAGAAGATGCTCAATTCTAAAGTCCTGATCAACCTCTAAAGGGTTGCTGCTAAAGATTGCTTGAGCTGCAATTTTAGCTGTCATGATATGGCTCTTTGTAAGAGAAGTCTGCTCTTCAGGACTCAGACCACGAAAGCGTTCATGAAGGGCATCTAAACTACGTGGCTCTTGATTCCAGAGATAGTTAACATGAGTGGGAGAAGGAGAGGATTTTTCCACCCAGGGATCCATTTCTTCAGTAGGATATTCGAAAGGATTAAAAGGCTCCCCACCCCAGTCGTGTTTTGTGACCAAGTTATGTAAATTGTAATAGGGATTATCATGGTCCTTAATAAATTCAGGTTCAGCAGCTCCTGGAACCCCAATAAGCTGAGCAGCTTTGATCTCATTTTGGTCCTTGATGTCAATAATTCCGTTACCGATAAGTTCTGCCATCATACTGCTATTAGGACCACCAGTGACAGCATCGATAGCCTCTTTCTGTGTGATCCCCTTTTCGAGGAGTATAATGGCTGTATCGAGCCACTCAAGTCTCCCAAGTCCCCTTAGAATTTTAATCGCTTCTGAAGCAGGCACTAGGCGACCTTCAACATGATGCGCCAGATGATCCCGACTAAAAGTGGAAACAAATTTGACAAGATTAATGGTATCGTCAAGCGACATGCCCTCACGTATGAAATTTGCAGTAGCGCGTTCAACAGTGGGTGAGTAATTCAATCCCATTGCTTGATAAGCGTATGGTGTCAATGCTTGCAATTGCGTCTCTAACGTTCATACCTTGATCTATTAAAAGTTCCACTGTTGGAATCATTTCAGGTCCAGATTTAAGAAGAGCAGCTATATCTGTAACTTCCATCCATTTTTTTGCTAAATTTGTAGCTAAGGTCACAGGTGTTAAATTGTTGTCCCACCTCCATCGTGCACTTGCTTCCGTCAAAAGATCAGCCGATTGAGCGTCAAACAATCCAGATCCAATAAGACCAATTTTTCTGCGCTCCATCTTACTCAGGAGTGGATAAGAAGGATCAGGAGGAGTAAGAACGAGGGAAAGAGAAATAGGAGAAATCATGATGCTTCCTACGAGCATCAGAATGACAAAAACTCTATCAAGCGCTCCTTGGGAGGTTATAAAGGATTCTTTATTCGGGGACATAAGTGTGTTGGAGGCTGTTTTTTTTATCATTTTTTCGTTCCTTTTTTTCTTCTTTCTAAAAGAAAGACAGAGTTGGGAGTAATATTCAATTCATATTTCTAAAATTAGCCACAAACTTCAAAATACACATCTTTTGGCTTATAAAATGGATCGCAAATAAAGCCACAAATTAAGAAAATTATATTTTCTGGCTGAAAATTCTTGTTTGAATCTATATCATTATTTTAACCTTTTGATTTTATTAAATTAAAAAGCATTTCCAAGGATTTTTGGCTTCCCTCTTAGCGTTCTTGAGGGTCTAATAATTTCGAAAAGTTAATGATGTTTGTAAAATATCCACTTTCTTCTAAATCACGCGTTACCCCATTTACATGAACAAGAACGGGACGAATCGACGTATCCTTGGATATTTCAAGAGCATTTATCTTTTTCTTCATTTCCTCAATAACGTCTGTTCCAATGGGTTTTTTTGAGAACTTGACTTCACAAACATAAAGAGTTCCAAATTTTGTTTGTATGAGAATATCAATCTGGCAGCCTTTCTTACTATTTGTTCCTCTTTGAAAATAAGGACCGGATCTTATAACATTTTCTGCGTTGATTTTAAGTTGTTCTTGCAATTCTTGATGATTGATCAAAACAAGATTCTCAAACTGAAATCCAAGGATACTTTCCCACTGGGGCAACGCCGTAGGTCCATTTTCAATTTGTGATTTAAGAGGATTAATATATTTTAGGTAGAATCTTGTATAGTTGTCACTCAGACGATAAAGACTTAATTTAGATGTTTTTTTAGGGTCCGATAATGACCAAGCATGATCTCTTTCTATAAAACCGGCTGTTCTGAGTTCTTCTAAGTACGACGTTAATGTTCCTCCCCTTTCTATTTTGAGAGCTTTTGATATACTCTCAATGGATAAGGGGCCATCAACCAATTGCTCTACAATAGACTTATAAAGAACATTTTTTTTGCTAAAGAGATCGGAGAAAATTTCATCAAATTCCTTAAATAAATATCCGTCCCGATCAAAGCATAAATCTTTGATGTTTTGTTCTGCTGGACGCGTGAAAACAATTTCTTCCAAATATTTAGGAACGCCTCCCGTGACGGAGATGATTTTAAATTTTTCATAAGCACTCACATAATTTTCAGAATTTCCCCAAAATTCATTGATCTCTTTGAGGGGAAGTTCTTTAACGGTAAGGTTTAAAGAAATTCTTCCAACAAACCCTGTGTTGCTTAAAATGTTTTTTTCAACCCACCAAGAAACAGATCCACAGAGGACTAAAATAAGCTCTGGGTTTTGACTAAATTCATCGTCCCAGGCATTTTTGAGTTTTCCAAGAAAGTCCGGATCTTTTGACCCCATCCAGGAAATTTCATCGAGAAGAATAATAACGCGCCCTGTTCTCGTATTGGCTGCAAGCCTTGAAAAATAATCGCTCCAATCATTTTCCTTAAAGGCAGGCTGATCAAGTTCTTTTCCAAGCTGTTGTCCGAAATTTTCCAACTGCTTCTCGTGTGAGGTATTTTGTGTTGGAGGGAGTGCTGAAATACTTAAGAGACGATACTTCTTTCCAAACTCTTTAATGAGCCTACTTTTTCCAACGCGACGTCTTCCTTTTATAACAACTAAACTTGCTGTTGTTTTTTCGAGCAGGCGATCGAATTTTGAGAGATAATCAACTCTGCCAATGAATTTGTTCATTTTAGGGGCTCTTTCTGATAAGAACGTTTTAAATTAGCCGTAAATTGTAAAATCTATATTTTGTGGCTTAGAAATCTTGTCATAAAAAAAGCCACAAAAAAAGAAAATTATATTTTCTGGCTGAAAAATAAGAGTTGTGAAATGTTCTTTATGTATCTTACTTGTAGAGCATAATAATTTTTCTCATGTTTTACGATCACGCTACATAATTGAGAGGGAACCTTCTGATTTAGAGGTTTATATTTTTGGAGATTATTATTAAGGTAAACAAGGTTCAAAATTTAGGAAAAGCTCTATGAAAGTAAATAAAAATGAAACAATTGTAAGGGTTGAGTCTAAAGATTTCAATTGTGGTGATGAACTGATTGATACCTCTGTGAGCAGCTTTCGTGCTTTTGGAGATGAAGATCATCGTATTATAGAGGAACCCTCTGTTGAAATTCCTTTGAGAGAGCAATGGTTGTCTAAAAACCCAGAAGCTTTTAATCTTGTAAGAAAAGGAATAGAGGAATCGGCTCAGGGAAAAGTCGAGACGAGAGGCAGTTTTCAAAAGCATCTTGAAGATTAAGTGCCCAACATCCCTAAAGAATCCTCTCTTAAAAAAAAGCCCAAGTCCCTTTACTTTTGAAACGCTTTCTTATTATAAAAAGAAAGACCTGAATTATTAAAAATGAAGATTGCCTCTTGTGAGAGTGCATTTATTAAAAATATTTTAATCCAAAAACTTTAAAAGAGATAATGCATATGACAACCCAGAGTGTGGACATCCCCGACATCAAATTAACCCCCATGTTAACGCAATATATGGCCGTCAAAAAAGCCCATCCTGATTGTTTGCTTTTTTTTAGGTTGGGGGATTTTTATGAGTTGTTTTTTGAAGACGCTCAGAAGGCTTCCAAAGCGCTTGATATTACCTTAACGCGGCGGGGAAAGTCCGGTGAAGATGATATTCCGATGTGTGGTGTGCCGTTTCATGCGGCAGATAGCTATTTGGCAAAATTGATTCGTCAGGGATTTAAAGTTGCCATTTGTGAACAGATGGAGACGCCTGAAGAGGCTAAAAAAAATGCAAAAAATACCGGCGGAAAACCGATTGTCAGGCGAGATGTTGTCCGTATTGTTACCCCAGGAACCTTGACGGAAGAATCGCTTTTGGATCCCCATCACCATAATTATCTCGCCGCTCTTGTTGTTGAGGGGCAGCAGGCGGCCTTTGCGTGGGTCGATGTTTCAACGGGGGATTTTTTATTGGAAAGTCTTAAAGTTCAAGATCTTTCCTCTTCTCTTGCACGGATGAATCCTTCTGAAATTCTCCTTAAAGACGATCTTCTTCACCGAAAAGAGATCGAGATTTCGCTTGCACCTTTTCAAAAAAACCTTACTTTTTTACCCCCAGCCCGATTTGATGAAAAGAATGGAGAGCGGCGTTTAAAGGAAATCTTTGAGGTTTATACGCTCTCTGGGTTTGGATCTTTTTCAAAAGAAGAGTTTTCAGCAGGGGGAGCGTTGCTCGATTATGTTCTCCTCACGCAAAAAGGAAAGATTCCACATCTGAGACGACCTCAAAAAATTCAAGTGCATCACTATCTTGAAATCGATGCCGCAACACGCCGTACGCTGGAGTTGACACAAACGCAAACAGGAGAGGTGGAGGGAAGCTTATTTTGGGCGCTTAATCGAACCGTGACCCCTTTTGGAGGACGTCTTTTAAGTCTCCGTCTTAAATCTCCTTTGAAAGATCCTCTAAAAATAGAAGAGCGTTTGGAGGCTGTCGATTTTTTCGTAAATCATCAAAAGGAGCGCGAGGGGGTACGAGGCTTTCTAAAATCAATGCCGGATTTGAACCGAATCCTCGGAAGACTCTCCTTAGGGCGTGGAGGACCTCGAGATGTAGGGGCTCTCTTAATGGCACTTGAAAAAGTATCTGAGATTAAGGCCCTTCTTGAGGATTCTTTTGAAAAAGGGTCTTCTAAAATTTTAAAGGCTCTTTTTGAAGATCTTTCTCCTTTGGTGTCCCTTCAAGACCATATTCAAAAAGCGCTCGATTTTGCGCAGCCTTTGCCAACACTTGCCCGTGAAGGAGGGTTTATCGCGCCTCTATTTCATAAGGAATTAGATGAGTATCGTCTTTTAAAAACCAATGGTCATTCTCTGATTCTTGATCTTCAAAAGACGTATGTCGAAAAGACAGGAATTGGAAATCTTAAAATTAAACACAACAATATTTTAGGATATTTTATTGAAATTACCGCTCTGAATTCTTCGAAAATGGATATAACTTTTATCCATCGGCAAACCCTTGCGAGCGTTATGCGTTATACGACGGGAGAGCTTTCTTCTTTAGAAGATAAAATGCTTGAAGCCTCGGTTAAAATTCTTCAAATCGAACTCGATCTTTATGACGATCTTGTCAAAGACGTTTTGAATCATGCATCAGAGATCAGTCAAACGGGCCATGCGCTCGGGGCCTTAGATGTTTTTTCAGCGCTCGCTTTTGTGGCCATTGAAGGTGATTTTACACGTCCCTCCGTTGATGATTCTTTGATTTTTGAGGTGGAAGAAGGTCGGCATTGGGGGGTAGAACTTTCTCTTAAAAGAAGAGGAAACAATGAATTTGTTGCGAATGGATGCACAAGTTTTGGAGATAAGGCTTTGTGGTTGTTGACGGGCCCCAATATGGCTGGAAAGAGTACCTTCTTAAGACAAAATGCATTGCTTGTGGTTTTGGCTCAAATGGGCTCTTTTGTCCCGGCAAAGAGGATGCATTTAGGGGCTGTGGATAAGCTCTTCTCGCGCGTTGGGGCATCTGACGATCTTGCGCGGGGACAATCTACTTTTATGGTTGAAATGGTTGAAACAGCCGCAATCTTGAATCAGGCAACTCAAAGATCTTTTGTTATTTTAGATGAAATTGGACGTGGAACCTCGACCTATGATGGCCTTTCCATTGCGTGGAGCTGTTTAGAGTATCTTCATACAGTAATTGGATGTCGAGCTCTTTTTGCGACCCATTATCATGAGTTAACGGATCTAAAAGAAACGCTTTCCCATCTTTTTATTGTTCATATGGCCATTCAAGAATGGGAAGGGAATGTTGTCTTTTTATATCGTATTCAACCCGGGAAAGCCCTTAAATCTTATGGTCTTCATGTGGCGCGCCTCGCGGGACTTCCCCCTGTAGTTCTAGACCGCGCAGAAGAAGTCTTAAAAACACTCGAAACTCACTCAGAAAAATCTGAAAAAAGGACAAAAACAAAAGATCTTTCTCTTCCTCTTTTTGAACACAAAAAAGAGTCTTTTTTGGAGAAAGCGCTTGAAGAGATTCAACCTGATCTCCTCTCTCCAAGGGAGGCCCTTGAGAAAATTTATGCCTTGAAAGCGCTTTTTGAAAAGGAAAAATAAAGTGTGTTTCTTTTAAAAATTTTAAACTTCTTCAGCGATTCCCGGCGTAGAAAATAAATGAGGGAAGCAAGGGGTTTTAAGAGAAAAAAGGAATTATTTTTCGCGGACTTTAATTTTTAGTGTCGCCGATTCAAAAGTGAAGTGCAACAGATGAAAGAAGAGTGAGGTCCTTTTGCACTCCCCTAGGAATTCCTAGGGGAGTGCAAAAAAATGAAAAATTTGTTTACTGGGCCAGACAAAGACGGGATCCTTTTGGTGTTATGCAAAACATCAAGGAGGATACATGCCAACAAGTGGATATCATCACCTGACCCAACATGAAAGATGTCAGATTAGCATCTTGAAGGAAAGTGATTTTTCAATAACTCAAATTTCTCTGAAGCTCAAAATTCATAAATCTTCTGTCAGTAGAGAGCTCAAAAGAAATAGATTTTTAAGGTCCTATGATCCTGAAGAGTCTCAAAAACTGGCGTCTCAGCGTCGATCTAAGGCCAGTCAACATCCCAAAAAAATTGACGCCAATGTTGCTTTCTTTTATTGAGGCTGATTTAAAAAATTTCTGGAGCCCAGAACAAATTTCTGGAAGATTAAAATTGGAAGGAGGTCCTTCAATTAGCCACGAGTCTATTTA
>CANMHY010000006.1 GCA_947497675.1 Alphaproteobacteria bacterium | reverse complement strand
CTAAAAGTGTCGTCGCTCGGTGCTCCATGGAGAAAAGGGAGAAAAGACCTAAGAAAAGACAGATTAGACTTTGCATAATTTTCAATATCCTGCCATCCATCTGCCCCACAAAGAGTAGCCAAAAGCGCGCACAAGAAGAGCTCAGAGATTGAGTAAAGTTTACCTTTGTCGTTGTGATGATCGGTTATGCTCTCGATGTCCTCAAAACAAGAGGGCAGAGGATCTTTGGGCTTGGGTTGACGTCCTCGTTTCACGGTTCCCTTAGGGATGAGGCCGAGTTTTTCATCCAAACGGCCCAAATAAGCACCGGTTACTTTTCTTGCTCGCTTTTTTTTAGGACACCACGCGGTTGAGTATTCGTAAAGATAATATTTGCCCTGATTAAAAATGACAGAAGTTCCGGGTTGTCTTAGTTTTTTTGTCCACTCTGGGTAACTCATCATAGATCTCCTTTAATAGCAGTTTATACTAATTTATAGTAAATAAGCTGCTATTAAAAGACAAGAAAAAAATGAGGATAATTTAATTAATTCAATCGGTAAAAAACCAGATTCTGACGCCGCCTCATAGCCTTACTTCCGGCAATTTATGAGGCGGCCCTGAGGGTATTGTTCAGTTTCATCGACAAAGGCGGCGATCCTTTTGAAACTTTCATGTGACACATGTTCTGGCTTTAATCTCATACACTTTTAAGGCTAGAAACCCCACTATTGGATTTCTAAGCTTAAAAAAGGCACCTATCAGAATAAAATAAGATTAGGCAATTTTTAAAATTTGTCACAGAAGGGAGTTAACAGCAGCCCTGATGAGATGAGAGGTACTCTTGGAGTTTATGAATGGGAAGATGAACAAGGTCCTTTGACATTTCCTTGATGATCTTAGAGGATGTTTTCTTGGAAAATTCTTCCCGTAAGACGCCCAAAATCTTTGCAGGGGCAACGACAACAAGTCGGTCAAAGATGCTCTTAGGGTCATTCAAATACTTGGCTGCTTTTTTTGCAAACAAATCCTTTTGAAAGTCATGCCAATCGTGTCTTGGTTGAAAAGAATGCCGCGTTTCAGATCCGAGGTTAAATCCCCCACGTCCTGGCTTATCTGTTCCATGCTCATGGGTGAGAGGAGGGTCTTGAAAGTCTTCGTGGACCATAATGGGAAGAGCATTTTCTGTGGAAATATCCGATATGTAAATATGATCTCCGTCCATAACAAGAGCCCAAGTTACCAAAGAGCGTGCGTTCATAAAATCCTCCTAATGCCAGTTGTTTAATTGTTTCCTCCTTTCATCATACCTGAATTTGGAGGGTTTTCAATGGCTGTTATTAATATCTTTAAATTCAAGCGTCGCGTGACAAGAGTTTGGAGAAATTCTGCCGGATCTCAAAGAGACCCGGCGAAGAGCAATGTGCTTAAGATTTGCTCTTTTTAAAATAGTCAGAGACACCTTCGGGAGTTGCTTTTAAGGCTACTTTATCTTTTTGCCAGTTTGCAGGACAAACTTCGCCATGTTGTTCGACGTGTTGAAGGGCTTCCAGCATTCTAAGAGCCTCTAAAACGTTGCGTCCGAGGGGAAGATCATTGACGACTTGGTGACGGACAATGCCTTCTTTATCAATTAAGAAAAGCCCACGATACGCAATGCCATCTTTGTGGAGGACATCGTATTGCGCCGCAATTTTTGCGCCTAAATCAGAAATAATAGGATACGTAACGCCCTCGATCCCCCCTTTTTCCTTCGGAGTCTCAAGCCACGCTTTGTGGGAAAAGTGACTATCAACACTGCATCCTAAAACAACGGCATTTCGTTCTTTAAACGCCTCAAGATGATCTTGAAAAGCATGGAGTTCTGTAGGGCACACAAAGGTAAAATCAAGAGGGTAAAAAAATAAAACGACATATTTTCCACGATAATCTTCAAGACTTATTTCTTTAAAATTACCAGAAGAGACGGATTGAGCTTTAAATAAAGGGGCGGGTTGACCAACAAGAACAGACATGAAAAATCTCCTTTTAGGGGCTATATTTGAAAGGTCTCGAAATTATTTCTTTTAAAGACCTCTTTCTTTCATAAAAAAAGAACTTTAAGGCTGAATAAGGTTTAATTGCAAGAGGTGTTGTTTTTAATTTTTAAAAAAAGCCTCTTATTTTTTTTTTTGAATTCAAGAAAAAGAGAAGTCCTTTACTTCTTTCGTGTTTTTGATTAAGTATAAAAGGGAAGTTTGAGCTCTTTTTAAACGGAGGCTCTCTTTTTGCACAGTCAAGAAAGTCATAAAAACATATATGTTTAAGAAATTATCCTCTTCTTTTTTTTCAGAGAATAGTGATGGCAAGAAAGAGGATCGTTTGTCCAAATCTGTTGCATCCTGGAGAAAGACAGTTTCTCCGGTTCCGAGTTTTTTGTTAAGGCCTCAACAAAAAACGACAAAAGGAAAAAAAGAAGCAAGCGTAAAAATAGAAGAGAGTGCTCTTCCAAAGAAGCAAGGATCTAAAAAGCTTGCCTTTGAAAAAAAGTCAGAGCTGCCGCGTTTCTATTTGTCAGATCAAGAAAAAAAAACATTTGGGAAAGCGTCTCTCTATGATGTTCAAAATACACAAGAAAGGTATGTTTTTACCATGACAAAATTTTCGTTTTGGACGGTACTTGGAAGTCTTCTTATTTTAGGGATTTTGTTCTTTTTTTGTGGTTTTGGCCTTGCACTTTACTTAATGACATCTTCTCCGGCATTTTTAGCAAAAATTGAACATAAAATAGCGTGGAAGGGTCACTCTCTTGAGTCTCTGGAAAAAAAACTCGATCATAAAGATAAATCAACGTCACCGTCTGAAGCGTCTCCGTCACCAGCCCCTCTTGTCTCGGCCCATGTTGCAACCTTAGAAAATTCTCCCCCCCCGTCGTCCCCAGTCTCACCCTTGTCTCCAAGGGTAGTACAGTCACCAGCAGAAGAGCCAGGGCCGTCTTCAGAAGGATCTTCTCACAAGATACCTAAGCCAGACTCTTCTTCTTCGGTGTTACCCTCAAGGCCTCCTTTAAAGGAGTCGCCTTTTATGGCGAAGTCTTCTCAAAATTCAGAAAAGAGCCTCGCGCCTTATAGCTTAGAATATGGTAATTTTGCGACACGAGGAGAGGCTCTTAAGAGGGCAGATAGTTTGGCCCAAAAAGGATATCATCCGATCATTGTGCGTCTAAAGGGTGCATTGCATATTTTTTCTTTTTCTGTAAGATGTGGCAATTATCCTACCCGAGAGAGTGCTGTAAAAGACCTCCAGAACGCGGATAAAGAATTTGAGTCGACCGTTGTTCGCAATAGCTCTGAATCCGCTGTTGTTTATCCGTAGAGGAGTTAAAGTGCAGAGGACAAAAATTAAATGATATTAAGGAAAAATTTAAGAGACCAGAGAGCCTGGCTTGGAAAGTTTCTATGCCTTCTTTTAATCCTTATTCAAGGAGCTTGTTCGGAGGCTCCTCCTCCTGTCCCTCAAGTTTTTCTTGAAAAGGCCTATATATCGATTGATCCAAAAGCAAATTTAGACACCGCTATTGCTATGGATCTCCTTGTTGTTTACGAAGATGGGCTTGTAGAGACTCTTTTTAAGAGGTCCGCTTTGGATTATTTTGAAAACAAGGAGCAAATCTTAAGGGATAATCCGGGTCAGATAGATGTGTGGAGTTGGGAGGTTGTTCCAGGTCAGATTGTTGCTCCCCGAAGCATTATAATGACCCAACCTATTCCACGCGGGGCGGTTGTGTTTGCAAATTACCTAACGCCCGGAGATCACCGTATTCGTCTTGGAAAAGAGATGGCGGTGGAGATTAAGTTAGGCCCAAAGGATTTTTTCCTCTCGTCACCACCAGTTGATTGGCAGGATGCAGATTAAATGTTATCGAAAAAAAATGGTCCCTTGAAAAGAAAGAGTTATGAAATGAAGTTTGTTTTTCGACAAGTATTTGGTGTTCTTTTATTGGGAGGGGTAAGCAGTCTCTCTTGTCTGATGACAGGGTGTCTTCCAGTAGCTCTTTTGGGAGTGGCTGGGACGACGACGAATATTGCAACGCAAGAAAGGAGCATTTCTGGGACATTCAATGATACTGATATCCGGGCTCAAATAAATAATCTCTGGTTTAAGAAAAGCGTTGAGCTTTATTCACACGTTCTTCTTGCTGTTCAAGATGGAGACGTTCTGCTTACGGGAACTGTCGCAAATGAAGATGATAGACTTGAGGCTGTAAAGCTTGCCTGGCAAGCGACAGGCGTTAAAGACGTCTTCAATGAAATTAAGATTGGGGTCCCTCAAACAGTCGGAGATGGCCTAGATGATACCTGGATTTCAACAAAAGTAAGGTCAAGTCTTATTTTGGATGAAAATATCCATTCTACGAATTTTAGCGTCACAACATTTGATGGTGTTGTTTATCTTATGGGAATTGCACAAAATCAACAAGAGATCGAAGCTGCGATTAATGTTGCAAAGGACATTCGAGGCGTTAAGAATGTTGTGAGTCATGTTCAGCTGAAAAAACTGGGAGCAGAACAAAAAGAAGAGGGACTCTCAGAGGTTCCCCAAGCCGCTTCTTCGGGGGATTCAGATCAGACTGACATGTCTCAGATGGCTTATTCAGACCCCGAGAGGCCCATAGCGTCTCAGGCGACTCCGTCTTCCATACAGGAAGAGCCGTTAGAGTCTCCCCTCTAAAGGGCCCGTAAGGATATGAAACGTTGTGTGGCGGTTCAGGCAGATCCCATCGAAGATTTGGACTTTGAGACCGATACATCCTTGATGTTGGCGTATGGGGCTCAAAAGCGCGGCTATCAGGTTTTTTTTTATACGCCTCAAAATTTATCTCTCCTCTCTTCTAAAGAGTCTTCTGTCTCTGTTAGGGCGAGGGGAAGATGGGTAAGGTTTCCAGGACGTCTATTTCAAAAGGATTATCAAGTTTCAGAGGAAGAGGTATTGGATCTTTCCGAGGCCTCCTTTGTTCTTATCCGGCAAAATCCTCCGGTTGATATGGCCTATTTGACAGCGACTTATCTTCTCGAGCATCTCCCTCGGTCTGTTCGTGTCATTAATGATCCAAAAGCGATTCGAGACTGCCCCGAAAAGATCTTTCCTCTCGCGTTCCCACATTTATTCCCTCCCACACTCATCAGCAGAGATGTTCTTGAAATTGAAGACTTTTTGAAGAAACATAAAAAAATAATTGTAAAACCCCTTTATAGGTATGGTGGGAAAGGTATTTTTTTGATGGAAGAGGGAAGAGAAAAGGCCATTTCTTTAAAGACTTTGTTTGAAAAGGAACAAGAGCCTTATATGTTTCAAAAATATCTCCCAGAAATTTCCGTTGGGGATAAGCGGTTGCTTTTATTAGAGGGGGAGGCTGTGGGAATGTTTATTCGTGTCCTCACAGGTGGCTCTCATTTAGCCAATACGCTCCAAGGAGGCTCAGCGCAGAAAACTTCCCTTACAGAACGCGATCGGGAAATCATTGAAACCCTCAAGGATCCTCTTCGTGAAAAAGGACTTTTTTTTGTCGGTGTTGATATTATAGGCGACTCTGTTACAGAAATTAACACAACTTCTCCGACAGGGTTTTCGTATTATAATCAGCTTGAAAATGCTTCTCTTGAAGAGGTATTTTGGGATAAAGTTGAGTCTCTCACACCACGAATTTGATTTTTTTAAGAGGTCATCTTAAGAGATGTTTATTGATTTTCTTTGTTAATTTTTTGGCGATGTCTTGTCTTCATTTATAATTTTTTCGACAGATTCACGGGTGAGCTCTGTTGATCGAGAAATGATGTCTAGATTCATCCCCATTTTATGTATGATTAAGGCAATTTTTTTTGCTTTATTATTTTCGCCCCTTTCAAAGAAAGTATCATGAATGGCTTTATCTGCAGAGATTTTCATATCAACACTTTCATATATTTGAAGATCCTCTTTACTCCAAGAAAAACGGTCCAGCTCATCATAAGCTTTTCTTATAATAAAATCTGACCCAATAATTTCTTTAAGATCTTCTTCTGTGGTATGAGGCGCTTTCTTAAAAAAATAACACCATTTTTGAGTCAGCGTCTTAAGCTGATTTTTTTTATCTTTAAACTTGGGAAGCTCTATAAAAGAGAAGGAAAAATCTTTTAAGTCTCTCTTATGTGTTTTGATATCAAGGACCTGATGATGACAAATATAGCTCGGGTTTTCTGGAAACAATTCAAAATTTACAATAGCAAGAAAGGTAACGTTCTTGAGATCTTTATACTCGATCCCTTTGTCTCGTTGGTTAATATAAGCCCGTGCTGCATAGTACTGAGCTCTTTTTTCAAATCCCTTCTCATGCCCTACTTGCATTTCAATAATGAAACGATTTCCTTCCTTATCGGTACATAAAACGTCCACAATACTCTTGCGTTCTGCTGCAAGTTTTGGATCTTGAGAAGGATTTAGAAACGTCACCTCTTCAATGGGGTTTGTTGTATGCGCAAAAATGTCATTTAAAAAATGAATCAAAATATCTTTGTTTTTTTCTGTTCCAAAGATTCTTTTAAAGGCGTAATCATTTTTAGGGTCAAGAAATTTACTGATCATTATGAAATCCTTAGGCGCATGTTCTTTAAGAATCTTACCACAGTCTTTCTTTTGCTTTCAAGTTTAAAAATTTAAAATGAGCGTGTTTTAAAGGAGGAAGAATAAAACAAGAGAAAAAGATGTGAAGATAAGGGAGACATCTCATAAGTTTCTGAGGACAAGTTCTGAGCATATTAATAGGATTTTTAAAGATGGTGAGCTTAAGAAAGCGGCAGTTATCTAGAATTTCCGGATAACTGCCAAATATGGTCAGATATATGACGCTACACATTAGGGATCTCGAACTGATCTGAAATTAAAAGCCTGTATTTTTCTAGTCAAAATTCAATTTTTGAATGAACAGAAAAAAGAGCCTTCCCATGCGTGTATCACATAAGTCTAAAGCAGTCGCCACAGAGTCTAGGGCCTTTTCCCGGTCTCCTTCACACAGATAATAATAGCCTAAACGCAACCACTGATGCGATTCTTGTTCGATGTGAAAAAGCTCTTGCAAATCGTTTTTACACCGATTGCAAGAGCCATTTATTTTATCATCGGCTTGAAGACGTGCATGACAGATGGGACAAGAAATCATGCGACATTTGCATCTAAATAAAATAACATATCTGAAAGTTTATCCGTCAAAGTTATTAATTTCTCGTCTTCCTTCATTCTTAAAGCTTCTTGAATCTCTTCAACCAAGTTGACAATATCTTCTTGGTCCTCTTGAGAGAACTGGATTAAGAGTGGTGTTGCTTTAGTGATGAGAGCGTGCGCCGTATTTTGTACGGCTGAGGATGCATCATTAAATCCTTCTTTTTCATTTGATTGAAACAAAGAGTCGATTTTCTTTTTTGCATCTTTCATTTCTTGCTCGGTAAATTGAGAAATGGCATTCTTTATAACTATTTTTTGCTCAATACCACTTAATTTTTCTTGAGCGCTCACATAGAGAATGCCATCTAAATCAAGTTTAAAGTTAACAATAATCGGATTTCCAGCTGGTACTTTGCTGAGTCCGGATATCGAAAATTCTCCAATCTCTATATTTTCTAATGCATCTTCATTCTCGCCTTGATAAACAATTACTTCAACAGCTTCTTGTTCATCAAACATCGTATAGAATACTTCGCTCTTCGTCACCGGAATGGGTGTATTTTTTTCAATAATCGGCTGATAAGCATAGTCATAAGGCAGATTATGAAGAATGTCTAAGTAATTTGTTCCAAATGTATAAGGTGTTACATCCACTAAAACAGCGTCACATTTTTCACCTCCAATAGCCCCAGCTTGAAGAGCAGCTCCCATGACAACACACAATTCTGGATCAATTTTAAGAAGAGGCTTGGATCTGAAAAGAGTCTCTAATTTTTCTGAAATGAGGGGTGTACGTGTGCTTCCTCCCACCAATAAAATCTCATCAACGTCGGAGGCCATCCGTTTTGCACTCTCTAATACTTTGTCAACAGATTCTAAGGTCTCTTCAATAAAGGGCATAATCATCTCTTTATAATCTTCGCGCGAGAGTTCAAGAGAGAGATGATAGGGATTGCCCAAGTGGTCCAAGAGATATTCTTCTTCAATTAAGGCAAATGGATGATCTGAGAGGGTAATCTTAGCTTTTTCTGCAGCGCGCTTGATACGTGCTCTCGCTTGAGAAGAAATACTGCTTTCAACCCCATCTTTCTTTAAATTATTCTCAATAAACTCCTCTATTTTTGCATCAAAATCATCTCCTCCAAGGAAATTATTTCCAGAACTTGCAAGAACTTCCACCATCTGCTCGTGTAAAGAGACAAGAGACACATCAAATGTTCCTCCCCCCAAGTCATAAACCAAAACGATCTTTTCTTCTTTATTATCCACACCATAAGAAAGTGCAGCTGCAGTCGGTTCATTAATGATGCGAACAACATCGAGTCCAGCAAGTTCCCCAGCCTCACGGGTTGCTTGACGTTGTGCATCTGAAAAGTAAGCTGGAACTGTAATAACCGCTTTTGAAAGAGGTGTGTTTAAAGCTGTTTCTGCTGCTTTTTTTAATTTTTTCAAAATGAGAGAAGAAATTTCTTGAGGCGTATACGCTGTTTGCCCGAGAAGAATTTTCTCAGATTTCCCCATAAGTCGTTTTATGGAGAGAATGGTTCGTTCAGGATAAAGAAAATATTGATTTTTAGCTTCCTCTCCGATAAGCAGCTCATTTTCTGGAGACAGGCCAACGACCGATGGAAGAATTTTACGTCCATCCACATCGATGACCTTTACTTTACCATTTTGAATAACAGCAACTTCCGAATTTGTTGTTCCTAAGTCGATACCGATAATTATTTCAGATTTCATATTAGATTTCCTCTTCTATCTTGTTAACTTTGACATCTGCGACTCTTAAGACGCTCTCTTTCCATAAAAAACCTTTACGGATTTCTTCAATAACGATACCATTGGGCGCATCGTTTTTAGATTCGACGCTGATAACTTTCATAAACTTTGGATTAAAAGACTTCCCCAATACATTTATACGTTTAACGTCATGGAGGGAGAGTATGTAATCAATATATCTCAAGGTCATAAGTTGTCCTTGATTGATCTTTTCAATGAATTTTTTGATCTTAGTAAAAAATCGCATCATAAAGGAAAAAGACTTATAGTCTTTTGTGAAAGAAGTTGCGGCCTCCAACTTGTCTCTTATTTCAAGAAGATCAGACAACACCGGTTTTAAAAATTGTTCGCGTTCTTTTAGAATCTCATTTTGATGTTCTTGTCTGCGCTCCTCTAATTCTCTTGATAACGTCTCTTGGCTTTTCTCAAGCGTTTTAAAAACGCCTTTAAAGCTTTCAAGGGCCGTTTTAAATTGACGTGATTCTTGTTTTATTTCTCCTTTAAGGACACTAAATTCCTTATAGAGAGTGAAGAGATCAACCGTATCAATGGGATCAATTTCAATATCAGAATTTTCAGGTAAAGTTTCAATGAACTCTGAAAATTCTTCAATAATTTTTTGCTTTATCGTATAATTAATCATAGATTTTTTATGTTCCTTTGAATGGCGGATGAAACACCTTCCAAAATCGCAGTATTAAAAACATCCACTGGAATTTTTTTGCAAGCTTGATTTTCTAAGCACGCGTAAATTAAGGTCGAGACGGACGGATATGTTATATCGAACAACTGATATTTTAAACGATCACGTTCTGTCTCTAGCGTCGTAAAGGCCTCTCGAATGACTTCAAAAAATCTTTGATTTTGTTCAGGAGGATACGCTTTGATCATTTTTAAATAGGCTGCCTTAACCTCTTGATCGCTTGCATTTTCAGAAACATTTAAAATAATATAAGGATCCATTAGAATAACTCTCCTTGTCTCTCATCTTTTTTATTTGTCTTTTCTTTTTTTCTCTGAGGAGAAAATTCTTTTTGTAATTGCTCTACAATATTTTTTAAAGAATCTATAATATTATGGCTTTCTTCTATCATCTCCATTTCATCAGCGTCCTCTTCGCTATCCCCTGATAACAACGTATTAATGAGGTGTGACGCCTGAATATCATTGAACCACTGAGCCTGTTCTAATGCTTCCTCTAACTCTATGAACTCGTTAGCGGTCAGTCGAGACGGCTTTCCTTTTATGTGCGCATTGATACGATAAAAAATAAAAATAGGTTCCTTTTTGAGGTGAGAACACGTTTTAGTAATAAATACAGTGACCAAATCAAAGGCTTTGATTTTTGTAAAACACTTACAAATTATCGAAAGTTCTTCTTTTATATAAGAGAAAATTGTTTTTTCAAATTGTTTTTTAACCATAGAAGTTAGGGTATCCCAAGAGAGATCTAAAGCAGTCTCATTTATCATCTGGATGATGTCTAAAAAGGCTTCTTTCGTTTCAATTTTAATTTTGGAGAGATCTTGAAGGTTCAGTTTTTTGGTTAGGGGAGAGAGTGAAATTTGAAGCCTCTTGGCGTCAATGTAAAACTGAAGCATTGACTTGAAGTCATTTTTGAAGACTTTCATTAAAGAATGTGCTTGAGAAATATGGTTTTGAAGGTATTCTAAGAGAACACGATTTAACGTGATTCGAACGTTAAAAAAGTCTTTTGTCTCACCTTTATTTAAAAGAGAATCTGCCGTCTCCCATTCTTTTTTCAACATAAAGTTTTGAGCTTGTCTTAATCGAATTTTTCTTAAATAATTTTGTGCATTTTTATTCGTAGCGTCAATTTTAAGAAGCTTTTCGGTTAAGTCAAGGCCGTGTTCCAGGCTTTGTGTTTTCCATGCATTTTCTATCCCGAGGGTTAAGAATTCACGATCTTCAGAAAATGATTTCAGTGCTTTCTCCATCCAAAGCTGATAAGTTTCTGGCGGCCCTTTTTTATCATAGTAATTGATAACTTTTAAAAAAATTGATTTATCGTAAGGGTCAAGGCCAAGCGTTTTTTCAAGATTGTTGATGCGGTGTTTACAAAAACAATCTTTTGGATGTCTTGGGGAATCGACTTCTTCAAGGTAACGTAAAATCAACGCTCTTTTAAGTTTGATAGGTGGACTCTGAGGAGAAGAAGTTTTTAAGAAATCTTCATAAGCAAGCCATCTCTCTAAAAAAAAGT
>CANMHY010000005.1 GCA_947497675.1 Alphaproteobacteria bacterium | reverse complement strand
AAGAAGTTTCGTATAGGGCTTTTTGGGTGTTTTAAGAATTTGTGACGTTAACCCTGACTCAATGATTTCTCCTTGATGCATCACACAGGTGCGGTGGGCCATTTTCCGAACAACATCAAGATCATGGGTGATGAGGAGAATACCCATGTTCAAACGTTCTTGAAGATCTTTTAAGAGCTCCAAAATTTCAGCTTGGATGGTGACGTCAAGGGCTGTGGTAGGCTCATCTGCAATGAGGAGTTGAGGATTGTGGGCGAGGGCCATCGCAATCATAACACGCTGACGCTCCCCCCCTGATAGTTCGTAAGGGTAGGCATCGAGAAGTTTTTCAGGAGACCTAAAACGAACAAGATGAAGAAGCTCTAAGACCCGCTCTTTGGCTGTTTTCTTTGTATAGGACCCATGAAGAAAGAGAGCTTCATTGATTTGTTGTTCAATCGTATGAAGCGGATTGAGAGATGTCATCGGTTCTTGGAAAATCATCCCGATTTGATTTCCTCGGATGGATTGAAGAAGCGGAAGAGAAGCCCCAATGAGCTCTTGGTTCTTCCAAAGAATTGACCCACTTGGATGAAAGGCTTTCGGGTAGGGCAGAAGTTGTAAAATTGAATAGGCGGTGACTGATTTTCCAGAGCCACTTTCTCCGACAAGAGCTACGGTTTCTTTGGGGTAAATATCAAAAGAAATGTTTTTAACAGCATGAATGGGGTCTGTTTCTGTCCTAAAGGAAGCGCTTAGATTTTTTAAAGAGAGGAGGGGTGAGGATTTTGTCATGGGAATCCCTTAAAAAACTTTCCGGGGATCAAAGGCATCACGAACGCCTTCCCCAATAAAAGTGACGAGACCAAGCAAGATGGAGACACTTAAAAATCCTGTTACGCCAAGCCAAGGGGCATGAAGATTATTTTTTCCTTGAGAGAGAATTTCTCCCAAAGAGGGGGATCCCGGCGGAAGCCCAAATCCTAAAAAATCAAGGGACGTTAGAGTTGAAATGGAGGCATTTAAGATGAAAGGAAGATAGGTTAAGGAGGCCACCATGGCATTGGGGAGGATATGCCTAAACATAATCAAAAAGGAAGGAACACCGAGTGCGCGGGCGGCTCGAACGTAATCAAAATTCCGTCCCCGTAGGAATTCAGCACGGACGACACCCACAAGAGTTGTCCATTTAAAGAACATCATCAAACCAAGAAGCCACCAAAAATTAGGGTCGACAAGACTCGAGAGAATAATCAGAAGATACAGAATGGGAAGACCAGACCAAATCTCAACAAAACGTTGCGTGATGATATCGACGCGTCCGCCAAAGTATCCTTGAATACCTCCCATCATGATTCCAAGAACAGCGCTTGCAAGCGTGAGACAGAGTCCAAAGAAGAGAGAAATTCGAAATCCATAAATAAGACGGGCACTTAAATCGCGTCCTTGATCATCGGTTCCAAGAATATTTTCAAGGGAAGGAGGAGAAGGCGCGGGACTTGGAAGATCATAATTAATGGTGTCATATCCATAAGGAATGAGAGGCCAAATCATAAATCCATTGTCTTCAATAAGGTTTTTGACAAAAGGATCTTTATAGTTTGTTGTCGTATCAAATTCTCCCCCAAAGGTTGTTTCTGGGTAATTTTGAAGGATGGGAAAATAGAGATGGTTTTTATAAGAGACCAACAAAGGTTGATCGTTTGCAATGAAGTCTGCAAAACAACAGATGCCGAAAAGGCTTAGAAAGATCCAAAGACTATAAAAACCGCGCCTGTTCTGTGTGAAGCGCTTGATCCTTAATTTTGTAAGGGGAGAGAACTTCAAGCAAAAAAGATGTCTTAAAAGGAGAGTCATTGCGTTATCCTTCTCGCCTGCCAAAATCGATGCGGGGATCAACAAAGGTATAGGTGAGATCTCCGAGAAGATTCATAAACAATCCAATCAGTGTGTAAATATAAAGTGTTCCAAACATGATGGGATAGTCTCGTGAGATCGCTGCTTCGAACCCTAAAAGTCCGAGTCCATCCAGGGAGAAGATAACCTCAATGAGGAGGGAGCTTGTAAAGAAAATATGAATGACAGCCGCTGGGAGTCCTGCCACCACAACCAGCATGGCGTTTCGGAAGATGTGATGGTATAAAATACGGGGCTCGGAAACTCCTTTTGCACGGGCGGTTGTCACGTATTGTTTCTGAACTTCTTCCAGGAAGGAATTTTTGGTCAGGAGCGTTAGACTTGCAAAGCCTCCAATAACCATGGCCGTGACGGGAAGGGTTATATGCCAAAGATAATCGAGGATTTTATGGATCCAATCGAGACTGTGCCAATTGTCAGAGACAAGGCCCCGGAGCGGAAAAACATCAAAGAAACTTCCCCCCGCAAAAAAGATAATCAAGAAAAGAGCGAACATGAAACTTGGAACCGAATATCCAATAATAATGACAAGACTTGTCATCATATCAAACCGTGTGCCATCGCGAACGGCCTTTGCAATACCAAGGGGTATGGAAATTAAATAGACAATGAGCGTTGTCCAGAGACCAAGAGAAAGGGAGACGGAAAGCTTTTCAAAGATGAGTTCTGCGACGGGACGGCCTCGAAAGTAACTCTTTCCAAATTCAAAGGTGGCATAATTTTTGATCATTAAAAAAAGGCGTTCATGGGCTGGCTTATCAAATCCGTAAAGGTGTTCTAATTCCCGGATAAAAGCGGGATCAAGGCCTCTGGCTCCTTTATATTTCGTATAAAGAGCGCTGTCGTTTGACAGTTGGGCAAAATCATCGGAACCCGACGAAAAAGGATCGTTAAATCCTTCTCCTTCAAGGCGTGCTGTAGCGGAAACAGCGTCCCCTCGAATTTTAGCGATCATTTGCTCGATGGGACCCCCGGGGGCTGCTTGGACAATGATATAATTTAAAATCATAATACCAAGAAGGGTGGGGATAATGAGGAGGAGACGCCTTAAAAGGTAAAAGAGCATTTAAAGGTCTTTCAGGGCTTGTTTGAGGGCGGATTCAAGTGCTGGATCAACCCACCAGGTTTCAATTCCAACGTCATAGAGGGGTGATTTTGAGGGGTATTTAAATTTATTCCAATAGGCATATCTAAATTCCTTCAACGACCATTGGGGGACAGTATAAAATCCCCAGAGGAGGACACGATCCAAGGCATGAACACGTTCAAGCAATTCTTCATAGGTGTCAGCTGCAATAACCAGGTCAATAAGGTGATCTACGACGGGATCCTTGATGCCAAAATAATTGGAAGACCCTGGGTCTTCTGCTGCCTTTGATCCCCAATAATTTAACTGTTCATTCCCAGGGTTGTTGGATTGCCCGACAATCCCTATGAGAACATCAAAATCAAAAGAATGCATGCGTTCCATGTATTGGCTGGAGTCGAGGACACGAAATTTTGCTTCGATCCCCATGGCGCGCAAATTCTTAATAAAATTGAGGGAGATTTTTTCGAATGTGGGGACATTGGAAATGATCTCAAGCTTCAGCGATTTTCCTGTTGCGAGATGGATGAGTTTACCTCTGTGAATTTCATAGCCGGCTTCTTTGAAAAGCAGGTTTGCTTTCTTCATATTGTCTCGAATGTTTCCGGATCCATCCGTTGTGGGAAGGGTAAAGGGTTCTTTAAAAAGACGAGGGGGAAGCTTGTCTTTAAAGGGTTCTAAAATTTTAAGCTCTTCTTTGGACGGAAGACCTGAAGAGGCAAACGGAGAATTTGAAAAATAACTCTTGTGACGCGTGTAAGAGTCATGAAAAAGATTTTTGTTAATCCACTCAAAATCAAGCGCATATCCAATGGCCTCTCGAACTTTGGGATCTTGAAGTTCCGGTTTACGGGTGTTTAGAAAAAATCCTGTGATTCCGAGGGGAATCTCGTGGGAAATCTCACGTTTGATCACAAGGCCCTTCTTAAAGGCTGCAAATGTGTATCCTGTTGCCCATAATTTTGCGACATTTTCTTGACGGAAATCAATTTCTCCCAATTTGAAGGCCTCAAAGGCAACATTGGGGTCTCGAAAATAGTCAAATTTAATCGAATCAAAATTGTACATGTATTTATTAACCAGAAGATTTTCGCCCCACCAATTTTGAACACGTTTTAAAGTGATGGAGCGCCCGGGTTCAATGGTGTCGTATTGATAGGGACCTGCTCCGAGCGGCGGAATGAGACTTGGCTTTGAAAAGTCATGCGTTGTATAAAAGGCCTTTGAGAGAATGGGAAGATTAACACCGAGAACCAGCGGAAGCTCACGATTTTGGGTTTTTGAAAGCATAAACTTAACGCCGCGGTCTCCAACTTTTTCGGCTTTGACGACATCGGCAAAAAGGTTCTTAAAGGTCGGATTTCCTTTTTTCGTGAGTGTTTCAAACGAAAAAATAACATCCTCTGGCGTGATGGGTGTATTATCATGAAAACAAGCGTCAGCGCGTAGTGTAAAAGTTATGGAGCTCTTATCGGGGGCAAGTTCATAGGATGTTGCAACGTAGGGGTATATTGTGGACAGTTCATCTTGAGATTGCTTCATAAGAGTGGTGAAGAAAAAGCCATAGCCTGCACCAGCAACCCCTCTAATAATATAAGGGTTGAGGCTATCAAAAGTGCCGGGGACAGCAAGTCTTAAAACGCCTCCTTTTCGAGCCTCTGAAGATGTATAATCAAAATGTGTAAAATTTGAAGGATATTTGGGATTTCCATGAATGTTGAACCCTCCAGCTATCGGTGCACAAACCCCTGAATTCATGAGACCGATTAAAAAAAGATAAATCATGAGAAAAAAAGAAAAGCTCTTTTTTTTATAAAAAACACAAGAAATAAAAGAGATCATTTTATATCCTTAAGGTGAAGGGGCGTGTGTCTTGATAAGAGAAAAGAAGCGTTTTCAGGGTCATCATATCTTCTTCTATGAAAAAGCGCTTCTAAAAAATGTCTTGAAGTTGAGGGACCTCTCTGTTTAATCTAAGTTCAGGCATGGATGCAAGAGACTTTTCATGTTTTATAACACACTTTCGGGGATTTTTACCAATAGGATTTTTCATGGATCTTTCAAATACCATCATTCTGATTCCAGCGCGTCTTCAAGCACAACGTTTCCCGCGTAAACCTTTGGCAATGCTTTCTGGAAAACCCATGATCCTCCATGTTTTAGAAGCGGTAAAGAAATCAGGGGTCCCGGATGTTTTTGTGGCTGCGGCTGAAATTGAGATTCAGAAAGTTGTCGAACAGGCTGGATTTTCATGTGTCTTGACAGATCCCAATCACCCCTCGGGATCTGACCGTATTTTTGAAGCGCTTCAACAGTTAGATCCTTCTTGTCAAAAAGAGATTATTCTCAATATTCAAGGGGATCTCCCTGTATTGGACACAACAATTATTCCGCGTCTATTAGAGGTTTTTAAAAATCCCAACATTGATATTGCAACGCCCGTAACCCCTTTTAAAGAGACGGAAAACCCCTTGGATCCAAATCGTGTTAAAGCAGCTGTTGCTTGGGAGAAAAACAAGAATCAGGGACGTGCACTTTATTTTAGTCGAAGCCCTATTCCTTTTGGGGCCGAAATTTATTATCATCACATCGGAATTTATGCTTACAGGCGGAAGGCTTTGGAGAAGTTCATTACGCTTCCCGTGGGTTTTCTTGAGAAAGAAGAAAGATTAGAGCAATTGCGTGCTCTTGAAAATGGG
Source organism: Alphaproteobacteria bacterium (assembly GCA_947497675.1). Classification (GTDB taxonomy): domain Bacteria; phylum Pseudomonadota; class Alphaproteobacteria; order 16-39-46; family 16-39-46; genus 16-39-46. The sequence goes on along the minus strand of CANMHY010000005.1, from coordinate 6,700 downwards.
ATGTGGATTGAAGCAGTCAGGGTTGATGCGTCTCCCTTAAGTGTGGATACGCCTGAAGATTTAGAATATGTGGAAGCCTATTTAAAGAAGAATACCATTAACATTTAAGGAATACTTAAAGGAGTTAAAAATGAATTGGCTGATTAAATTTAAACTCGGGATTATGGCCTGTTTGGTCCTTGCTTCTCCTCTTTTCGCAAAACCTCTTGTTATTATTGAACTTACAGATTCTTGTTTGGCGGGAGAATGTGATCAAATAAGGGGTGTCACTCATGCGCTTGTTCAAAAATTTCATGAAGAAGAGAAAATTTTCCCCCAAATTATCACGCTTGATCTCCAAGGAGGCGCGGATCAAAATGAGGTGAGCTTTTCAAGTCTTGTTGAAATTCCAAGAGACAATCCCGAGGCTATTTTTATTTCATCGGGTGCTTATGGGATTCGGGCATTTAGGATGTTGAGAGAGCGTGATAAAACGCAAGGGATTTTCGTCTATGTTTCGCATCAGATTATAGGAAATGATGATCCTTCTTCTATTCAGCTGAAAAGTCTTGTTAATATTGCTGACTTTATTGCCCTTCCTCATCATGTCTTTGAGGTCAATGATCCTTGGGTAGAGGCATTAAAAAAAGCCATCGAAGGATCAAAGACACATCTTTTGGAGGTAACGGGTGTGGTTCATAATATGCACGCAGAAGATATTTTAAAGGCCGTTGCAGAGCATGGGAAGACGATGCCTGTTGCAAAAAAATACATGTTGGTGATTTTGGGGGGAGATGTCCAAAATAATGATGGTAAAACATGGACGTACTATACGCCTCAAGAAGCAGAAAAATTAGCGGAGTATGTAAATGCTCAAATGACCAGCGAACCAGATCTTTTTGTTCTTATAACCAATGCGCCGCGGACGGGACGATTTGATCCCGCAACTGGAAGAGATGTGAATTTTCATGAAAAAGGAGGCCCTCTTGATCCTGTAACAGCGGCTTTTATGAAAGGTTTTTCAGATCAAACGCGCGTTCAGCTTTACAACTTTGAAAAGGGGGAGCCCAGTTTTTTTAAAGCACTGCTTGGGTTAATACAAAAAAAAGTGGGTGTTGTTTTTGTTCCTGGAGAATCCACATCAATGATTTCTCAAACGATTGATAATATGTCCCCTGGTTCTGTGACACTTTATACCCATGGGGCGATGAAAGAGATTCACGAGGCGCATGTTGCAGATGAGTTTATGGCTGGGAGAGTATCTCTTCTTGAGGCGACCTCAGACGGAAGATATGCTTTTATTGGGGTTCAAAGTCACTCAAAGGCACCAACACTCTCAGCTAGTGAAACTGTGGCAAACGCAATTTGGGCAATGATTCAAGAACAAAGTGAAAAGAAATCTGACTGAAGGTTGGTTTTGAATCTACGGCTTGAGAAAGGGGTTCTTCAAGGTCTGTTTTTTTAAGTTTTTTTCATGACTTCAGGGGGGAGTTGCCCCAAGAAAAAAATTGATGTCTATGATCAATCTTGTTACACTTAAACCTAAACCTAAAAATAAAAAAAATAACAGGAAAGAAACCATCATGAAATCGATTCACATTATCTCTATTTCAGGCATTTCTATTTTCATTATGGGAGGAATGGCTTGCTCTGTATTCTGTATATAGTCATCAACAACAGCAACAGCAGGAGAAGCAGGAGCGACAGCGAATAGTATCCATGGGTCAGCCCATGGATCAGGAAGGGGGCTAAGGATGGAGCAACAGAATTTGCAACAAGAGGAACAGTTTAGACAGAAGGTGGACGCCTTCGAGGATAACCTCCACAACATGGACAGGGAGCAACTGCGGCTACAAATGGATCAATTTTATAAACAGTCGCTATAAAATAGATTTCAGAGAGAAGAGAGCTTCATGGGCTTCTTCTTTCTCTGTCATCTCGTGAATGTCTTGAAGGTGCCCTATTTTCCCAATAGGCCACCCAACGTTTTTTAAGTGTTGCTTTTTTGAAGAAATATCCTTATAAACTGGTGGATGAAATCGTTTCAAAAGATGAGGATAAATAATGGCACGCGTTACAGTTGAAGATTGTATTAAAATTGTTCCAAATCGGTTTGATCTTGTTCTTTTCGCAGCACAGCGTACCCGTGAAATCGCAGGGGGCAGTGTCATTAAGGTTTCCCGTGATAACGACAAAAATCCTGTCATTGCTTTGCGTGAAATTGCCGAGGGGAAAGTTTCCTTAGAGGCTCTTTGCCAGGGGATTATCAAGGGTCTTCAAAAAGTGTCAGAGCCAGAAGAAGCCGAAGAAGAAATTCTCCGGGTGATGGCCGAAGAGCAAAATTGGGTTCTGAATCCTGAAAGCAAAACCATGGCTGAGGAAATGAAAGAAGATCATTTGCACTTTGAAGACGAAGGCGATATTTCTGAAGGGCCTGCCTTTACGGTTGCTGAGTAAGAACCTTATTTCTCGTCAAAATTAGCTCTAAAAGTCTTAACGTCAAGAGTGTTTCTTGGCGTTTTTTCACGTGTTTCTGTTTCTAAAGAGCTTGTATTTCCATAAAATTTGGAAAAACGGGAATGGCATTCCCGAAAAACACGTAAAAACGGGAATAGTATTCCTTTTTTCTTTCCTTTTTAAGCGCTATTCCCACCCCAGAAGTTTTTTAAGCTGACGGGCAACCAATTGTGTTTCGTTAAAGGGTGTGGCGGGGGTTGTAAAGACGGTTCCATCAAACCAGTGCGTTCTTTTCATTTGAAAGAGAGCCTCATGAAAATTTGAGAACTTTCGACTGCCACCGGGGAGAGGGATAATGAAGATAGGTTTTGTGGTGGCGCAGGCTTCACTTGTTATGGAGACGCTGTCGACGGTCAGTAAAAGGGCGTCGGACCAGGCAAGAAGACCAAAGTAAGGGTTTTTTCCCGTTCTATCCCAAAGATACACATCTGGATTTTGAGAAAATGTTTCTTGAAAGATACGGATCACATGAGCGGGTGTGCGCCGTGACGGAGAGATGAGAAGACTCCCGTTTGAGTCTTTCTGAAGCTTTAGAAGATCTTGGGCAAGTTTGTGTGCGCTTTTTAAAGGGAAGTCAAAAACTTTATTGGGGCCTCCGAGGATAATCCCATAGCGCGGCCCTTTGAATTTTGAAAAGAGGGATTTAAATTCTGCATGCCCTTGCTTGAGCTGAAGGTCTGTGATCCGGTGGGGGGCACCGAGCATCTTGATAACATTTTCCCCTTGAAGGTTATCATGATTTGGACAGATGAGGACATCAAAATGCTTTGGAGAGATTTTGGGGTTTTGAAGATAAACGATTTGAGTGCGTCCCTTGCTTTCTTGCTTGATAAAGAGAGTGGGAAGAACTGAGCGCCTCCCACACGCAAGAACAAGATCTGGCCAAGGGGAAGAAAGAGGCTCCGAGTCTTTATGAAGACAAAAACGCTTCAGGATCCTAAAGAAAGGAGCAAAAAGCGTCCAAAATGGCTTCAACCGAATTCTTTTAACAATGATTGAAGAGCACTCTAAGGCTTCTGCCAACCCAAGCGCTTGGTTCTCCATGCCGGCGCTTCCATCGGTGATTACCCAGCATGTTTTTTGGGAGAGGGTCTTTGACATGAATGCGTCTCTTTTGTAAAGTAAAGGAAAAAGAAAAAGGTGTTGAGAAGACAGAAGTATGACGAAGTCGGGCTAAATGTGCAACAGGATTGATGATTTTAACAAGATCCAAGACCTTTTGTTGAAAAGGCTCTCGATTTATTTGCAAAGGGTGCTTTTAATGAAAGGGGAGACCTTAGAAAAATGGGCTTTTAAAAAAGCATCGTTTTTTTTTAAATGCGGATACTTTAAATTATGATGCGTCAATTTGAGCTTGTCGAACGTGTAAAGGCCTATGATCCTTCTGCAGACGAAGATCTTTTGAATCGTGCCTACGTTTTTGCGATGAAAGCCCATGGATCTCAGACGCGCGAATCTGGAGATCCCTATTTTACCCATCCTCTTGAAGTTGCGGGGATTTTAACAAGGTGGCAGCTCGACAGTGCGACGATCGCAACGGCACTCTTGCATGATACCATTGAAGACACGCCTGCAACTTATAAAGATATTCAAACCTTGTTTGGAGATGAGATTGCCTTTCTCGTCGATGGGGTTACGAAACTCTCAAAAATAGAATTGCAGTCGGATAAATCAGAGCAAGCTGAAAACTTTCGGAAGCTTGTCCTTGCGATGTCAAAGGACCTGCGTGTCTTGCTTGTCAAGCTTGCGGACCGACTTCACAATATGAGAACTCTTTTTGCAACGTCACCGGAAAAGCGTAAGCGTGTATCGCGGGAGACCATGGAAATTTATGCGCCTCTTGCAGAGCGCATCGGAATGCATGAGATGCGCAATGAGCTCGAAGATCTTGCCTTTTCCTATTTAAACCCTGAGGATCATACGCGTATTGTGGAACGGCTTAACGTTATGCGCCGGAAGGGAGAAGACGCTGTGAGTCGCATCATGGCGCAACTAAAAGAAGTGTTGTCGGAGGGGGGGCTCCATGCTTCGATTTTAGGACGGGAAAAAACGCCTTATTCGATTTGGCGGAAACTTGAGAAGAAAAATATAGAATTTGAGCAACTCTCAGATATCATGGCCTTTCGGGTGGTGGTGGATGATTTGGAAGATTGCTATCAGGCCCTCGGGATTATTCACAGTACCTATCCAATGATCTCTGGACGATTTAAAGATTATATTAGTGCCCCAAAGGCAAATGATTATCAATCCCTTCATACAACGGTGATGGGTCCTGAAGAGCAACGTGTGGAAATTCAAATTCGAACCGTTGAAATGAATGATATTGCGGAAATGGGTCTTGCAGCGCATTGGCAATATAAAGACGGAAAAAGCGAGCTTGAAAACGCCCATAGATTCAAGAAAACAAAAGGAATCCAATACCCTTGGGTTCAGAAAATTTTAAATATCTTAGAAAAAGCCCCCACTCCTCAAGACTTTCTCGAACACACTAAAATGGAAATGTTTGAAGATATAGTCTTTTGTTTTACGCCTGGGCACGAGTTGATTACGCTTCCAAAAGGAGCAACACCCGTTGATTTTGCCTATGCGGTTCACTCTGAGGTGGGGGATCATTGTGTGGGCGCGAAGGTCAATGGCCGGATCGTGCCTTTGAGGTCATGTCTTTCCAATGGAGATGAAGTTGAAATTATAACAACAAAAAATCATGTGCCGTCTCCGGAATGGGAGAGATTTGTGGTCACAGGTAAAGCACGCTCTCATATACGGCGTTTCCATAAGCATGATCGTCATGACTACATTGACCTTGGACGTGGTCTATTAAACAAAGCCCTTCGTAAACTTGGGATGACGCTTGCCAATGAAAGTTTTGATTCTGTTCTTAAAAAATTAAAGATCTCGACGAAAGAGGATCTTCTCCAAGCGCTGGGAGAGGGAACATTGATTACCCGAGATGTTGCCGCTCTGTTTTTGCAAGAAAATCGAATCGAGACCCCGGAGGAGTCTCTTGAAAAATCGCTTGAGAAATCCTTGCCCGATCAACCACTCGAGAAGGAAGAAAAAATCTATGAAAAAGCCATTCTCAAGCGTCAGGGTCGTCAAATCCAGAGTAAAAAAGAAAAGCTCGCTGACTGTCCCATACGGGGGGTGATTTCAGGGATGGCGATCTCTTATGCGGGATGTTGTCATCCTTTGCCCGGAGAGCCCATTACAGGCGTTGTGAGAACAGGAACGGGGGTGACCATTCACCGAAAAGAATGTCCTGTGCTCAAAGAGCACCCTCAGGATCAAGAGCGCTTTCTCGATGTTGCGTGGAATAAAGACACAAAATCAGACGATTTTCCACACGTTGGGCGTATAAGAGCTCATATTCTAAATGTCCCCGGAAGTTTAGGGGCCGTGACCACCTCCTTTGGGATGCTGGGAGCAAATATCTCAAATTTAAAAGTTGTGAATCGTTTGCCCGAATATCATGAAATTCTGATTGATGTTGAAGTCAAAGATATTGAGCATCTCAAGACACTGATTGCTTATTTAAGAACGACAAAAGCGGTTCATTCCATTGAACGAGGCTAAAAAAACGGAAAAAAACAGAAAAAAGACTTTTAGAGACACAAAAACACGATAAAACGTTCTCATTTTACCCAAAAGAAGAAGATTTTTTGCTCCCTAAAAGACTCAAATTTAAATTTTTTAACATTATAAATCAGTGTATTATTTTAGAAAATTTATATTTTTAATGATTATGGGTATAAAGAATGGTATTCTAAAAAAAATAATAAAAACAAAATAATAAAAAAAAATGAACACGGAGAAAAAATAATGAAACTCAAAAATAGAAAAATCTCACTTATAGCGCTTTCACTTATGGGAAGTGTTTTGGTAACGTCTCTCAAGAGTGCTGATGCGACGATAGAGATGACAGACTTGATAATCAAAAATAGACCGGCCACTGTCGTGGGGACTGCAGCCGATATGATTATATCAGCTGACAATTCTCCTCAAGCTGCTAAAAGCTCAAACCCTAGGGCATGCGTATTTTAGAGGAATACGGAGAGATGACAGAAAAGAAAAATGAGGTAAGAATTTCAGGGGAACAATTCTATAGCGCTCTAGGTGAGATTCATGCTATCGCTCCAAAAACCCTCATTATAACTCGAAGAGCCTCTGATGCTCAATCTTCTTCAAAAGAAAAGCTCAGGTAAAG
>CANMHY010000004.1 GCA_947497675.1 Alphaproteobacteria bacterium | reverse complement strand
AGACTCACATCTGCTTCTGGAAAACCGCCATGATTTATAATAATGTCTTTAATCTTACCAATAATTCTCTCGATTGTTTTAAGATTTTTACCGCGGACAACAAGAGTCGTTCCATATCCCTCTGGATGAAAAAAAGGATATATCCCAATTTCGAACGTCGCATACTTCTCTTGTAATTTCTTGAGAGGCTCTGCCAAAAGACTTTCCCCCAAACAACACGAAACACTCTGACTAATAATAGGAGCACCTCCCTTCAACATTGGAAGAAGAGACATGACCATAGCCCGCATGATTCGTGGAACACCCGCGAGAACATAAACATTTTGAATAAAAAATCCTGGCGCGCTCGTCACAGGGTTATCAATCAACCTGCTCCCAAAAGGAACACGTGCCATTCTTTTATGAGTCTCATTTAAACGATCTTTATAATAGGCCTCAAGACGCCGGATGGCTTCTTCATCTTCTATAACAGGGACCCCAAGAGCACGGGCAACACATACTGTCGTAAGATCATCATGCGTTGGACCAATGCCCCCCGTTGTAAAAACATAATCATAAAGACCTTTGACCTCTTTCAAATGATCAATGATAACATTCTCTTCATCTGAAATAATGCGCACTTCCTTTAAATCAATGCCATGGCGACTTAATGTTTCTCCAAGAAACTGAACATTAAGATCTTGGGTTCGTCCCGCAAGGATTTCATTGCCAATCACAAGAAGACATGCTTTAAAAGAAGCCTCAGGGAAAAGTTCCCCTTCTCGCAGAGAAACGTGATTTTCCTTTTTTTCTCGGGTTAATTCTTGTTTTTTTGAAATCTCAACACGCGGTGTTTCTAAATTCATAAGATAATTTTTCCTTCATAAGGATTGAAATGTTTCACAAAGTATATGTCAACTGAAAAAATCTCTCAATGCGCTTTCTCCCTTCCCTTGAATCTGCTGTTTTAATTAAACGCTATAAACGTTTCTTAGCCGATGTTACCCTCTTAAGTACAGGAGAGAAACTCACAATTCACTGTCCAAATCCGGGAAGCATGATCGGCGTTCAAACACCAGGGACTCAAATTTGGATCCGAAACGCCTTAAATCCCCTTCGGAAATTAGCATACACCTGGGAGCTTTCCCAAGAAAATAACTGCCTTGTCGGGGTTAATACGCACCTTCCTAACCTTTTGGTCTCAGAGGCCCTCACCCATAAAAGTCTTGATCCTTTTATCTCCTACACTTCTTTTAAGAAAGAAGTCTCCTGCGGGAAGAATTCAAGACTTGACTTTTTGCTCACAAACGATCAAGACCCTCCTTGTTACTTAGAAGTCAAGAATGTGCATCTTAACATCAATGGAAACGCGGCCTTTCCAGATGCGGTCACCACCCGGGGAACAAAACATCTTCTTGAACTTATTGCTCTTAAAGAACAAGGATATCGCGCGATCATGCTCTATATTGTTCAAAGATCCGATCTTCGTTTTTTTACAGTTGCAGAAGAAATCGATCCTGTTTATGCTGTCACCTTAAAAAAAGCTTTACATTTAGGTGTTGAAGCTTTTTGTTATAGTTGCAACGTTAGCACCGATGGAATTTCCTTAGGGTCTTCTCTTCCTCTTAACCTCTAAATTTTGAGATTATACACATGAGAACAAACAAGGCTTCTTCTTTTCCTCCTTCAGACCCAAAACACGCACAAACGCTTTCTAAGCAGAGTCTTTATAATAAGATTACACAAAGTTATCTCAAAAAAGATTTCAGGTATTGGCAATGGCGCATTCTTTTTTCTCTCATTTTTGGGTATGCAGCCTTTTATCTCGTTCGGCAAAATCTTCCCATTGCAATGACAGCCTTAACTGCAGAATTTGGATACACAAAAACGCAGTTGGGTTGGATTTCAACCAGTTTTGCCATTGTTTATGGTGTTGGAAAAGCGGTGAGCGGAACCTTCAGTGACCGATCGAACGCCCGGTATTTTATGTCTATTGGTCTTTTTCTCTCGGGATGTGCTTGTTTTTTTATGGGATTTATTTCGAGTTTCTACCCTTTTATCATTCTTTGGACCCTCAATGCCTGTTTCCAATCCATGGGGTCCCCCCCCTGTCAGCGCCTTTTAACCCATTGGTTCCCACCAAAGCAACTTGGGACCAGGTGGGCAATTTGGAATTCTTCTCACCAAATTGGTACCGCTGTCATTACAGTTGTCGCAGGTGCTTATCTTTTAGAACAGTTTGGATGGCGTTCTGTCTTTTTCGTGCCCGCAGTATTGGTCATGATTTGTGCTTTTTTTCTCTTCCTAGGATTGCGTGACACTCCAGAGTCTCTTGGATTTGCGTCCATTGAAGAACACACAGCTCAAAAAAATAATGAGCCCCCCCCTGCTGAGACAGCAGAAAGCAAACTTTCTTTTAAAGAAATTTTCATCTCACGTGTCTTAAAGAATCGATTGGTTTGGTATATGTGCTGGGCCAATCTCTTTTTTTACATTGTCAGGTTTGGCCTCTTGATATGGGCGCCTACTTTCTTGACAGAAAATAAAGGAAGCTCTCTTGCAAAGGCAAGCTGGGATGTTGCAGGATTTGACATCGCTGCAATCTTTGGGGGCATTATGGCAGGATATGTTTCTGATAAGGTATTTGATGGAAGACGTGGCCCTGTTGGCGTTATTTTTATGATCATCTTAATGATACTTCTTCTTTATCTTTGGAAAATCCCCACTGGATCAAACTTTTTAAATGCTTTTGTTATGTTTGCTATTGGATTTTTTGTAAGCGGACCCCAAATTCTACAAGGTGTGGCTGCCGCTGACTTTGCCTCTAAAAAAGCTGCTGGGGCAGCAAATGGTCTGACGGGAACTTTTGGGTATCTTGGAGCCGCCTTTTCAGGCGTTGGTATTGGGAAAATTGTTGATATTTGGGGATGGAATGCTGCATTCGTTATTTTTGCAGCAGCCGCGTTTGTAAGTGCCTTCTTTTTTGCCCTCACTTGGAACCATAAAGCCACACCGCCGGCACCTCTCAAAAAGGCACCTGCCTAACTTTGACAAACGACTCTCTCCATTTTTCAAGACAAATTTGTAATTTGAGCGTATGTTAAACTGATGAATGGTTGAATTTTTCTCTTTCTAAATTAAAGCTGTCAACGATCTCATTTCACCGTCTAAACCATAAATTTGGAAAGTATCCATGACCTTATCCTCCTTGCCTTTCGCTCAATCAGATGCCACTCATTTTGTAAAGGCCTGGGATTCTGCGCCGCTTAGGACTGATCCTTACAATCATTTTATTGTAAAGGATATTTTTACGCCGTCACTGGTTTCTGATCTTGTGGAAATCCCTGCCCAAGAACACGATTTAGCCTATGCCCTCGGAACCCGTGAAGAGTTTAATCCAACCAGGCAATATGTGACACCTGATACAATTTCTCAGTTTGAAGCAGCGCGGCGTATTTCAGATATATTTCTCTCGCCAATCGTTATTTCAGCTCTTGAGAAAAAAGGCGTAATTTCTTTAAAAGATTCCCTTCTTCGTATTGAATACGCCATTGATAAAGATAAATTTTGGCTCACCCCCCACACAGATCTTGGCGTTAAGCTTTTCACTTTTTTAATTTATCTGTCAGAAGGAGAAGATGCGTATGCTTGGGGCACAGATATTTATTATGATGCCGATAACCACCATTCCACCGTTCCCTATGAGAGCAACACAGGTCTTAGCTTTTTTCCATCCAACAAGACTTGGCATGGGTTTGAGCCGCGTCCCCTGAAGGAAATCCGCAAAACGCTCATCGTCAACTATGTCACCCAAGAATGGCGCAATCGTCATGAACTTGTCCATCCAACAGAGGCTGTGTGCTAATTTTATTTTTCACGAAATAACCTCGAACATGATTTGAGATAAATAATGAAACATCTTCTGAAAGCTTTTATCTTAATAATGGGGCTTTGTTTCTCTCCTGAGAATAGTTTTTGCATGGAGGAGACACTCCTAAAAACTCTGAATGGAACTCTAACGCGATGGACTTCTGCACCAAACTTACTATCTTATGATGCCAGTGCAGCAGGAATTTCCATGGAGGAAAGACAGGATGGATTTATTCATATCAAGAAAGAAGTAAGGAGAAGCTCTGTCTCTTCCTCACCTCATCTAACAGATTTGCGCAGAGGCCATCTCCAATCTTATAGCCCTGATGTTAGACCTAAGGCTTCTCATCCTTCTCATCCGAGCCCGAGCTCGGCAATAGCCTCTCCCCACGATATGCGACGGCAACATCTCTCCTCTCATCCCTCTCCCTCCTCCGTGCCTGCATCTCCATCTCTTAGAAAAATGTCTTTGGAGCTCCCCCTCTCTCCTGATAAAGCTCCCGCGCATTCTTCTTCAACAAGAACTTCTCCACAAGCTCCTCAATTCCAACTCGCTCCCGTCCCGAAAGAGCCCTCAAGATTACCTTCCATCGTCTCTTCTCCTGCGCAGGGTGTCCTTCTTGCTCCCAGAGCATCTCTGGAACCTCCTCCTCCGCCTTCTTCTCAAAGACATTTGTTTGTAGAGGGCCCAATTTCTGCACAGCCGTCTTCCGCTCAAAGCAGAGAACTTACCTCTCAAAGTCCAAGAGACCCCTTTAACCTTTGGTCTCCTACCCCCAAAGATGCTGATTTTGTTCTCGACCAGATACCAATGCACATAAGAGATATTCTTTCTAATCTCGCTGCAACCTCTGAATGGATTTGGGCGTTAACGCCTAAGAAAGAGAGTGATGCCAATTGCGCGGCAGAGTTTGATAACTTATGTGCTGATATTTTAAGAATCAAAAAAAATATACAAAAAAAACAAACCAAAAAAACAAGCTTTGAGCATCTCTTCAATCAAGAAAGGACATATTCTCTTCTCTATTCTATTTTTTCTTTTCAATATATGGCCTGGAATGGAAAAGACAGCACACCTGTCATACAAAGTTATAAAAACGTTGTGGAGGCCATTTGGAGGACACTGACTGTAGATCGAAACATTTCGCTCTCGTCAAAATATTCCATTCTAAATTATGTCCTTTTCTTGGCAGAACCGAATCCTATCCATAAATCTTTTAGACCCTTTTCTGATCCTATCTTTAGAAATCCTTCCGCGACGCTCCTTCCGGCAGCCCCTCGTTCTTTTTCGAGGGCGCGCCAAAAACACACCTTGCCTATAGACTTAACCATCATAAAAAGATGTCTTCGCCAAGAAGATGATGAATTTCAGCGCCGAACATTCTTATGTACACCTAAATTTAGAGGTTTATTTGAATTTGAAAAAACCCGAGACGCTTTTTTTAATAATCTCACCTTTTTCCAAACAAATCCAGTCAATGAGTTTCTCAGTCAATTTTATGAAACTTATCTCTACTTATATGCCCTTGTTAACTTTGAAACCCATGACTTAATAAATGCTCTCGATTGGTCTTCAGACAAGATTTACAACACCATGCTTAATGAATTATATCGTTTTTATGCTGAAAAATATCCCTCCCAGCCCGATTTCTATAGCAGCCTCCTGTCATTTCAGGCAAAAGTATTTCCAACACATACCGTTCATGCATATTTTGATAAAATACAGAAATCACTAAAACCTGCAACGCCAAAAGAGAGCGTATCATCCCCCCTTTCTCCTTCCAATCCAGGAACTCTTAGTCGACATAAAAGCCAAAGCTTAGGGGCTCTCCCTTTTAAGGAGCTTCCCTCATAATGATCTCACCTTCTTCACCTTCTTTTTGGCTCCTAAAATCAGAACCTGAGACGTGGTCCTGGGACGACCAAAAATCCCAAGACACAACGTCCTGGGACGGTGTTCGCAATTATCAAGCAGCCGGCAACATGAAGAAAATGCGTCTTGGAGATCTTGCTTTTTTCTATCACTCTGGAAAGGAGCGCCAAATTGTTGGCATTGTGCGCATTATACAAACATACGCATCCGATCCCACAGATCCGAGCGGTCGATTTGGAATGGTGGGTGTCCGTTTTGAAAAAGAATTAAACGAAAGCATTTCTCTCGAACGCATTAAGAGTGAAAATTGCTTGCAGCATATCGCCCTTGTGCGGCAAAGCCGTCTTTCCGTGATGCCCATTGATGAGTTTTCCTGGAATTATCTTTGCGCGCTCAGCAAAACACGTGTCCCTTAATCACATTTTTAGACCCTTGCGTCTTGTTTTTTATCATTTTTGAGGGAAAGTATGTTTTCTCCTTGAAACATGTCCTCTGAACGCTCTAAAATTACTTGGCAGAGCAATGATATTTTTTTCTTATTTTTAAGGGAGAGGTTATGGATTTAGAGTGCGCCGAGTTTGTTGATAACCCAGAGTCACGCTGTCCTGTTGTTCTTGTCCTTGACACGTCAGAGTCTATGCAAGGACACCCTATTTCTGAATTAAACGCAGGTCTTGCAGCTTTTAAGTATTATGTGGAAGAAGACCCTCTTGCTGCCCTTCGCGTTGAACTCGCCGTTGTAACTTTTGGCGGAAAAGCCAAGATCATCCAAGACTTTAGAACAATTGACCAGTTTACAGCCCCCGAACTAAAGGCCGAAGGAAATAGCCCTTTGGGAGGGGCTTTAACACTTTCCCTCTCTCTTTTAGAAAATCGAAAAAAGGTCTATAAGCGTCAAGGAATTTCCTATTATCGTCCGTGGCTTTTTCTGATAACAGATGGTGCCCCCACCGATGGAATGACCTGGTATGAAAGTGCCCAGGCTGCCCAACTGTCGGATAAGGAAGGAAAGCTCAGCCTTTACACCATTGCTGTTAAAGGAGCGGACATGCGTATTTTGACACAAATCGCACCTCCCTATCGTCCCCCCTTTCTCCTCAAAGATCTAAAATTTCAAGAGTTGTTTCAATGGCTTTCTGCATCCATTCGGTGTGTCTCCACGACAGCATCTCCTGAGCACCACATGCTTGCTCTTCCAGCCATCAATAATTGGGCGGAACCCTCCTCATAATGTTACGCCTTCCTCCCCTTCCTATCGCTCTTGCCCGCGTTAAAGGTCTGACCCATCGAACGAATAAGACCCCTTGTCAAGATTTTGGGGCTTGGACTTATCAAAGAGCCCCTTACCCCGCTCTCATTGTCGCCCTAGCCGATGGCGCAGGATCAGCAGCGTTTTCAGCAGAAGGCGCCTATCTAACGGTTCAAAAAACGCTTCTTTTCTTTAAAGATTTTCTAAAATCCCCCCTTTCCCTCTCTCCCAGCATTTTGAAGACAGCGGGAGAATCCCTAATCAATGAAATTCAACTCCTCTTAAAACTAAAAGCCTTTTTGAAAAAAAAACCTCTTGAGGCTTTTGCAACGACGCTTCTTGTCTTCATTGCAACCTCTAAAGGGTATGCTTTTTTTCAAATAGGAGATGGATTTTGTGTCATTCGACGTCGTCATTCCTCCGACTACACACTTCTTCTTCCTCCTCAAAAAGGAGAACATATCAATGAAACAAACTTTATTACGACTGAGAATGCCATCCACTCTTTAAGCATCTCCTTTGAAACCGAACTCCCCGCCTTTCTGGCGCTCTCGACGGATGGGATTGAAAATGTTGCCCTTAAAAATACTTCTTTTATGCCCTATCTCCCTTTTTTTAAACCACTCGAATCTTTTATAACGTCTGAAAAAGAAACGCCTTCTGAAAAACTTCTTGCTTTTCTCTCCTCTCCCCGTTTTGATCAACGTTCTTTCGATGACCGTACTTTATTCTTAGCTTCTTTCGACGAAAATTTTTTCCCCTAACACTTTTTAAACTGTTTAATCTCATGACTTTTGATCCGCTGTTTCCACAAAATAAAAACATAGACTCTCTTCCAATGGGGCTGAGAAGTTCAGATGGAACGGCGCGAGCTCTTCAACGCAAACTCAACAGCAGTGGAGAAGGAAGTATTTATGCAACTGAAGACCCAAGATATTTTGCTAAAATTTACCATGACCCTTCCCTCGAAAAAGCAAAAAAACTTCAAACAATGATTCTCTCTCCTCCTTCTGATCCAACGGCTTCTCAAGGACATATTTCCATTTGCTGGCCAATTGACATCCTTCTTAATAAACAAGGCGCTGTTCAAGGGTTTTTAATGCCTAAAATACGGGGGGGAATGCATCTTACGCATGTTTATAACCCAAGGCTTAGACGGCAAAAAGCGCCTGAGTTTAATTGGTATTACCTCCATACAACGGCTCTCAATGTCGCTTGGATTTTAAAAGCTCTTCATGATAAAGCCTTTATTGTTGGAGATTTAAAGCCTGAAAATTTTCTTGTGAACAATAAAGCATTGGTCACCATTCTAGATACTGATTCTTTCCAAATTTATGATCAAACCAATCAAGTTTTATTTTTGTCACCCGTTGGGTCAGAAGGCTTCACGCCCCCAGAACTTATCGGGAAAAATTTAAACCTTGAGACACGCTCAGAAATCCATGACCGCTTTGGACTTGCTGTTTTAATTTATTTTTTATTGTTTGGCGTTCATCCTTTTTCTGGTATCTGGAAAGGTGACGGAGAACCCCCTTCTCTTGATATGCGTATTTTCCAAGGTCTTTCTCCTTTTTCCTCTCCCCTTCTTGAACCTAGCCCTCTCGTTCCTCCTTTTTCCATTCTTCCTCCTTTCTTAAAGGACGCGTTTAGGCAAACTTTCGACAAAGGTCACCTGACACCCACTGCTAGACTTTCAGCATTCGACTGGATGACGCTTCTTAAAAAATCTCTTTCTCTCCTTGAAACATGTCCTGCTCATTTAAGCCATTTCTATTACCCCTCCCAAGGTCATTGCCCTTGGTGTTTGCATCTTTTAAAAACAAACGTTGATCTTTTTCCGACAAATGGCACGCAAGACAAAAACAATGCCTTTTTAATCGCCAAACAATTTGAATCTTTTTTAAAAGTAGGAGACATTTTAAAAGCTGGAAAAATTCTAACCCTTTTAAAAACAAACTGTGATCCGGCCCTTCTTAAGAACTATGAAAAAATGCTTGAGGAAACCAGCAGTATTATGGAAACTTTTAAAAAGTTTTCAGAAGTCCTTAAAAAAGGACAGGAGAAAGATGAAGAACTTCTAACGCTATGGAAAAATTTTTCTTTTAAAACACATTCCCTTGTCCAAAGACCGTTGCCTCTTTTTGAAGAAAAATCTCTCCAAGACTGCATTCAAAGAATTCAAACCCGTCAAAATATTTTAAAAGAAATAAACCATCTTTTAAAAGACGCAAAGGCGTCTCACCAGTCTCCTCTCTCCTATTTTGATGACCTTTTACGTCTTTGGGATAAAGATCTTTTTGAAGATGACACAAATAGCGGGTCTTGCTCTATTGCCTCTCTCATGCCTGGGGCCCATGAAGCTTTTAAAACCTATACCCTTTTAAAATCTGCTCTTTTGAATCACAAAACCGAAGATGTTCTTCTTCTCTGGAGCCCGATTTTTGAACATCGTCTCAAACGGGACGGCCTTTTTGAACCATTGCACCAGCTTCTTCATACATTTTTTCAACCCTTTTTGGGGAAAACAATTTTCAAAGCAACACGGACTCAAAAGAAAGAGGGTCTTCTTGTTCATCTTCAGTTTCAGCCGATTCCCGTACATCTCAAAAGCTTAACCCCTCATTTAAGCCACGGAATTTTCCTTTCCTTTTCGAAAGATTTTAAAACGCCCTTGTTTATTTCTCAAAAAAAACTCGACGTCCTTGGAAATACGGTTTTTATTCCTTTTTCGGCCTCTGAAAATCCTCTCTCTCCCCTTTATATAAGACCTGCTTTCGTTTTAGGAGAAATTTTTTTCCCGTCAAAAAATAGTGTGTTCCTTGACTATACGTCTCCCCCCGTTGAGATTTTTTTATCGACGTCTCTTTCAAAATCTTCTTTTTTCAAGCCCTTGAAAAAGCCCTTTGAAACCCCTCCCTCTCTAAAAATACGGCTTTTTTCATCTCATTCTATAGAACTTCCCACGCTCCTGGTTAAAGGGGGCGTTTCACGCGTTGCACTCCTCTGTGACACAGAGCCAGATGCTTTTGTCTTGGGAGAAATTTCTCCCTGTTTATTAGAAGAAAACACGCCTCTTGACTTTGAAATCTCCATGGGAGAAGAAATTCCCAAAAACCTTTTAAATAAATTGCATATTTCTCTTGAACCAAAAGAAAAAAAAGCCCCTACCTCTTTTTTCTTTTCTTAGAAAGTGCATAATACCTATCCGTATGCGTTTCATAGGAACACATGCCGAATATAAAAAAATAGATGCGGAGACAATATAATGAACATTAAACCAATTCACACCGAACATGATTATGAAGAAGCTTTAATACGCGCTGAAAGCCTCATGGGGGCAGTCTATGGAAGCCGTGAAGGGGATGAGCTTGAGATTATTTCAACTTTAATTGCAGATTATGAAGAAAAGAAATTTCCATTGACATCCTCTCCCTCCTAAAGGGGGGAGATTCCTTAAACTCAAGCTACAAGCTGATTTAAGGGTAGTTCCTGATTCAACGAAACTTGCCTTCACCGCTTTTGACGGCGTTGGTCTTACTGTTTCTCCACAGGCGAGCACGGCATGCCCTGCCGCTAATATATTCTTCGCTGCATTCACATCAGCATGATCTTCATGTCCACATAATATGCACTTAAACTCTGATTGGGATGCACGATTTGAAGCATCTGTAAATCCACAACAATAACATTTCTGGGCCTTGTTCACGGATTCGGCCACTTAGGAAATTTTAAAAATCTGAAAGAGGATAGGACTTTGAAATTATTAGACTAACTTAGCTGTCAGCAGATAGATGGCCGAAACGATGAACAAGGCCCATTTCTGGCTTGTGTATCGGGGATTAACAGAAATCAATAATCCTCCGCGCCATTCTTGTTTATAACTTAATTGCCGTAGAAACTCTCCCCATCCTTGATCGAGAATGGATCGATTCAGTCCTGATTTTGCGCGTACCTTGCGGCCAGGTTCTTGCTCTGTTCCCTTCGCTGACCTTGACATATTGCCAACCTTCAAATTTTCGACACCAATGATTTCTTGGTTTTTACTGAGCATTGTTGAGGCTTTATGAAGAAAGTCCTTACGGCAAGCGCTTACTTTTTTATGTTTCCGTGCAAGCTTTTTAGAGTGTTTCTTCCAGTTTTGGCTTCCTTTCTTTTTGCGTGACAATTTCTTTTGACAGCGTTTGAGAGAAGACGCATGTTTTTTTAGACTATTCAAAGCAGGGATATGGCCTCCATTCGAGAAGGTTGCAAATTGTGCTACTCCTAAATCAATGCCAATCATTTCATTTGAAGGATGAATGAGAGTCTCTATCTCTTGCTCTACTTGAAAGCTGATGTGCCATTCTCCTGCCTCAAATGAGATCGTGACGTTTTTAACGGTTCCAATAACGTCTCGACTATGACGGTATCTGAGCCAGCCTATTTTCGGGAGTTGAACACGCCCATTCTTTTGATCGAGTGTTATTTGATGGGCATCTGGGAGACGAAAAGTCTCACGTCTTCCGCGCTTTTTAAACTTCGGAAACCCAAATCCTCTTTTGAAAAAATTTACATAGGACTTTTCAAGGTCCATTAGCTTTTGTTGCAGAATTTGAGCAGGGGCTTCTTTTAAAAATGAAGTTTCCGCGTCCTTTTTCCAAACAACAAGGTAACGCGCCATTTCAGGGTAACTCAGTTTTCTTTGCTCTTTCTCGTACAGTTCTTTTTGCAAAGCGAGAGCCCTGTTATAGGCAAAACGAGCACACCCCATATATTTGCGCAAAACTTGATCTTGGGCAACACTTGGTTTTAATTTGAATTGAAACGCTTTTAAAATTTTCATTTAAAAAATAATAATGGGATTTCTTAACAAATTCAAGACTAAATGGGCTAAAAAAAACGCGAACGGAGAATATCATTTTTTATTTACTGAGGAAATTGTGCATGATACAAATATTCGTTAAAATCGCCGCTCTCAGCTCCCCCCTTCAGGAAGGAGTTTTCGAGCGCCTCATTATAAATGATTTATACGCGTCCTTAAAATTAATTTACGAACATCATAAGGGACAGATATAAAATTTCTATCCACGTCCCTTAATTCATATTTAGTAAAAATAAGGGACAGATATAGATAATTTATATTCGTCCCTTATTTTAAATAATTGACAAATAAGGGACAGATATAGTAATTTTATATTCGTCCCTTATTTTTAACAATTAAGAAACACGGGACAAATATAGAAAATTTATTTTTGAGAAATATGCTATGGGGAAGAAATCATGATCAATAAAATTATAGGTCGTCATTATGAACAGCAACAACTTCAAAAGGTTTTCGAATCTAAGGAAGCCGAATTTATTGCTATTTATGGAAGGAGGCGCGTTGGAAAAACATTCCTTATTCGAAACTTTTTTACAAATAAAACATGTTTATTTTTTCAAGTAAGCGGCATTCATAAAGGTCGCATAAATCTTCAACTTAATGAATTTAAAAATGAAATTGAACGTGCATTTTATTCTGACAAGGGAGGACTTCAATTAAAGCAGCCTGAAAATTGGATGGATGCCTTACAGCTTTTGACGGAATCAATTGAAATCACGAAAGGACATAAGAAAGTTATCTTATTTTTAGATGAATTTCCTTGGATGGCGACCCCAAAATCAGGGCTTCTACAAGCTTTGGATTATTATTGGAATCGGTTTTGGGTTAATAATCCAAAAATAAAATTAATCGTTTGCGGGTCTGCTGCTTCTTGGATTATTCGCCATATTCTTAATAACAAAGGAGGGCTTTATAACAGAGTCACATCAAGAATTCATCTTGAACCCTTTACACTCTATGAAACAAAGGAATACCTCAGACAAAGAGGAATTATATATAACAATATTCAGATTCTTGATCTTTATATGTGCATTGGAGGAATCCCTTTCTATTTAAAGTTTATTGAAAAGGGACTCTCTGCTGTTCAAAATATTAATCGGCTTTGTTTTCAAAAAAAAGGATCGTTGCTCGATGAGTTTAAAAATTTGTTTTCGTCTCTTTTTGATCATGCCCAAGATCATGAAAAAATTATCAGAGCTATCGCATCAAGGCGCGAAGGACTCAGCCGAACA
>CANMHY010000003.1 GCA_947497675.1 Alphaproteobacteria bacterium | reverse complement strand
TAACTTTAAAAATAAGCCTCAGACAAAGGATTTTTACGGCGTCTTCTCTTCTTAACGCCCTGTTCTTTAATGCTTTTTTAAAAATTCTAAAGTGTTTTCGTTTTAGAGACTTTAAATTGATCTATTTTTGTCTTCACACATAATTGCTGAAAAAGGCCCCCAGGATTTTACTTTCTCGATATCGACATGAATGAAGTTAGAGTCAGGGTAATAACCAACGCCGCCTTTTTTTAAAGATGCGGCTTTATTGAGGAGTATCTTCAAAGGAATTCCAGGAACACGGATGTCAATAGCCCGTCCCTTCATGTGGGCACTTTTATCATAAACGCCCTTGCTTTTTTTCCGCAGTAGATTATTTGTGGCGGGACTTCTATACCCTGAAATAACATGAAACCAAATAGACTTAAGGTCTTTTGACAAACCAGACGAGATTTCTGAGAGAACATCTAAAAGATGGACATCAATCGCATGAACTTCATTTGTTCTGTGATCGCGCAAAATATAGTTTATCTTTTCCAAAGCCTCGGGAATATAGTTACCCGAATCATCTTTGTATGCGCCAGAAAATGTCTCAGAAGTATGGGTATTATAAAACTGCAAATAGCTTTTGGAAAAAACCTGAAAGGAGAGCAAAAAGAGCCCGACGAGAAAACTCATAAAAATACTTTTCTTCATAAATAGAATACCTTTAAATAAAGAACGTTATGCGTGAATAATACGCAGCATATTTGTGGCTCCCGGTGTCCGAAAAGGAAGACCAGCCGTAAATACAAGTCTCCCTCCCTTATGACAGAATCCTTTTTCTTTTGCAATTGTTTTCCCCAGATGCTCCATTTCTGAAATATCCTCAACATAAGGCGTGACAACAGAACAAACACCCCAGACAAGCGTAAGCCTGCGCGCTGTATTTAAATTTGGCGTCAATCCTAAAATAGGCGCACGCGGCCTTTCGCGTGCTGCTCTTTGAGCAGTTGCCCCTGTCTCCGTACAGGTTATAATGGCAGCGACTTCTAACGTATCCGCAATTTGGCGTGCAGCTCCTGTAATAGCATCCTCTTCTGTCGCCCGCGGCAAAAATCGATTGGCTTCAATAAACTTTTCATAGAAGGAATCTTGTTCCACGCGGTAAATAATGCGCTGCATAATTTCAACTGCTTCTCTGGGGTACTCTCCTGAAGCAGACTCGCCTGATAACATAACCGCATCTGCGCCATCATAAATGGCGGTTGCAACATCAGAAGCTTCAGCACGCGTGGGCGTCGGGCAATGAATCATGGACTCTAACATTTGAGTCGCAACAATCACAGGCTTTCCAGACTGCTTTGCAATGCTGATAATACGCTTTTGAATACTTGGTACATCTTCAGCATTCATCTCAACACCCAGGTCTCCGCGTGCAACCATTACAGCATCGGAAAGATCGATGATTTCTTTAACATGCTCAACGGCCAAAGGCTTTTCAATTTTGGCAATGATTCCAGCGCGCCCTTGAATAATCTGAGAGGCTTCATGGACATCTTCAGGCGTTTGAATAAAAGAAAGTGCCACCCAATCCACCCCCATTTTCAATCCAACTTCAAGATCTTTTCGATCTTTTTCAGTCAAGGCAGAAATAGGAAGTTTTACCCCTGGAACATTGACCCCTTGCCGATCTGATAGAAGACCCGATGTTAAAATTTCGACATTGGCAAAATCAGATCCATGGGAAAGAACCTTTAAACGAATTTTACCATCGACCATTAACAAAATTTCATCTTTTCGAAGAGCTTTAAAAATTTCAGGATGCGGTAAAAACGCTCTTTTTTCAGTGCCGGGTGAATCTTCTAAGTCAAGTCGAAAAGAGTTTCCTTTTTTTAAAGAAACAGACCCTTGTTCAAAAGTTCCAACACGTAATTTAGGTCCTTGCAAATCCATAAAAATTCCAAAAGGACGGTCCAACTCTTTTTCAAGGAGACGAATGATGTCAAACCGCTTTTGATGGTCTTCATAATTCCCATGGGAAAAATTCAAACGAAAAACATCAACCCCCTTCAGAGCAAGATCTCGAATCACCTCATACTGCGATGAAGAAGGTCCTAAGGTTGCCACAATTTTTGCATGACATAAAAACTTTTTTTGATCCATGTTCAAAGTGTCCTAAAAAAACAACGTACTCTACAAAATACTATATAGCCTTCTAGAACATTTGACACAAACTTATTTTTTAGGCACATTCCTTGAATGAAGTTCTTATTTTTACCTAAGAGGATCTGTGGGCTTACAAAGTTATATACATGATACTTTAATTTTCTTAAGTGCAGCTGTTTTAGTTGTAACGTTGGTCAAACGCGTTTTAAAAAGCCCTTTTCTTGGTTATTTATTGGCGGGTCTTCTGATTGGGCCATTTGGACTTAATATTATTAAAGAAGTCTCTCAAACCAAACATCTTGCAGAATTTGGTGTTGTTTTCCTCCTTTTTACAATTGGCCTTGAACTCTCTTGGGAGAGGCTTGTTTCTTTGAGGCGATATGTATTTGGACTTGGAGCCTCTCAGGTTTTTATAACAAGCACTGTCATTGCTTTAATCGTTAACTTTGGTTTTAATCTTCCTTTGGGGGCTTCAATCATTATTGGAGCAGGTCTTGCTCTCTCGTCCACCGCTGTTGTCGTTCAAATTTTGACAGAACGTGGAGATCTTGCAAGTCGATATGGACGCGTTTCCTTTTCCATTCTTTTATTTCAAGATTTAGCTGTTGTCCTCTTTCTTGTTCTCGTTAATTTTTTAGCGAACGAAGAAGGCGTAATCAGTACACGTCAGCTTCTCATTGCACTCGGTGTTTCCGTCATTAAGGGAATTGTTGTTCTTGTGGCAATTGGATTTTTGGGACGTGTTCTTTTAAGACCTGTTTATCGTTTTGTTGCCACCACTAAAAACTCTGAACTTTTTGTGGCCATGACACTTCTTCTCATTCTCTTTACAGGATACGCCACAAATTATGCCGGCCTCTCGATGGAATTAGGAGCATTTTTAGCAGGTCTCCTTTTAGCTGAAACAGAATATCGCCACCAAGTTGAATCAGACATTCATCCTTTTCGAGGCCTTCTTTTAGGGCTTTTCTTCATGAGCATGGGGATGGGGATTGATATTCGTCTTCTCTGGGATAACTTGCTTATTATTTCTGGCCTTCTTTTGTCTCTTTTATTTGGGAAATTTCTGATCGTCTTTGTGCTCGGTAAGTTTTTTAAATTGTGGTGGTCAACATCTCTCCGGATTGGTCTTTTACTTTCTGCAGGAGGTGAATTTGCCTTTGTTCTATTCGCCCCCTCTGCAGCCTCTAATCTTTTTCCACCAAACGTTGTCCCCATCCTTTTCCTCATCGTCGCAATATCGATGGCATTAACACCTCTTTTAGGCTATTTTGGAAAACTTCTTTCTAATTTTGTAAGTCCTTTTGAACTAAAGAATAATGCCATTACCATTCAAGAAGAAACCAGAGACTTGACGTCACACGTTGTCATTGTTGGATTTGGTCGCATTGGAAACATTATTGCGCGTCTTTTAAATGATCAAATGATTCCTTTTGTGGCCATTGATATGAACATGGCACGCGTCAGCGAAGGCAGAAAATTAAACCTTCCTGTCTTTTTTGGCGATGCACGGCGGGCTGAAATTTTTCATGCTATTGGCGTAGGTCGTGCAAAAGCTGTTGTTCTTACCCTTGATCAACCAGGCACCGTCTCAAGAGCTGTCATGACCCTTAAACGTAACTTTCCTAAAATTCCGATCTTTGTGCGTGCCCATGACAATGAACACGCTGAGAAACTTAAGAAAGCTGGCGCTGTCGTCGTTGTTCCTGAAATGTTAGAACCGAGTTTGCAGTTGGGATCTCAAATTCTTCTCTTAACGGGCATTGCAAAAGAGCAAGTTAACAAGTCTGTTGAAACCCTTCGGAATAAACTTTCAGAACAAGCCCCTTCTCTTCCAGTAGAAATAAAAGATGACTTAAAACCCCTTTAAAAGATAAAAGATACTTGTGCATATTCTTTTTTTTTGAGAGATTCTTTTTTTTATTTTAAAGAATATGAATTAATTCCCATAAAGGACCTGATAAATGACTGTAACACCCTCTCCCCTGATGGATCTCACTTCCGATAGGCTCCTTCAAATGACTAATTGCATACGCTTTTTAAGCATGGATGCCGTTGAAAAAGCTCAATCTGGCCATCCGGGAATGCCCATGGGAATGGCAGATGTTGCAACGGTTCTTTTTACAAAATTTCTAAAATTTGATGCTCAAAATCCTCTGTGGCCTGATCGTGACCGTTTTGTGCTTTCTGCAGGACATGGATCAATGCTTCTCTATTCTCTTCTTTATCTCAATGGATTTAGCGACATGACTCTTGAGGATTTAAAGAGCTTTCGTGAATTGAACTCAAAAACAGCTGGGCATCCTGAATATGGATTTGCGTCCGGGATTGAAACAACAACAGGACCTCTCGGTCAAGGGCTCGGAAACGCTGTTGGCATGGCTTTAGCAGAAGAAATTTTACGCGCAAATTTTGGATCAGATCTTATAGATCATCGTACTTTTACCATTGTCGGAGATGGATGCTTGATGGAAGGAATCTCTCAGGAAGCGATTTCACTCGCAGGACATTTTAAACTCTCGAAACTAACGGTTCTTTTTGATGATAATCATATCTCAATCGATGGGAATACTTCTCTCAGCACGTCCGATAATACGCTTCTAAGATTTGAAGCTTCAGGGTGGCATGTGCAACAAATTGATGGGCACTCTTTCTCAGAAATTGAGGATGCTCTTCAAAAAGCCCAAGAAAATCCCCTTCCCTCGTTAATCGCTTGCCGCACAAAAATTGCCTTTGGGGCACCTACAAAAGAAGGAACGTCCAAAGCCCATGGAGCCCCTCTTGGTGCTGATGAAATTGCGAAAACACGCGAAAACCTAAATTGGACATCTCCTCCCTTTGAGATCCCTGAAGCGCTTTTAAATGCTTGGAGAGCAAATGGACGACGCTCAGAAGATTCTCTAAAAGCATGGGGAGAAAGATGCTCGCTCTCCCCTCTTTCACAAGACTTTAATCGAAGAATTAAGAAGGAACTTCCTGAAGGTTGGGAAGAAAAACTTATCCCACTTGTAACGCAGATCCTAAAAGACCGCCCTAAACTTGCAACCCGTCAATGCTCTCAAAAAGTTTTAGATCATCTTGTTCCCTTTATTCCAGAGCTCATTGGAGGATCTGCTGACTTAACAGAATCTAATAACACAATGGCTCAAGGAGCCGCTGTTATTTCTCCACTCGATTTTAAAGGACAATATATTCACTATGGAATACGTGAACATGGAATGGCATCTCTCATGAATGGTCTTGCCCTTCATGGCGGCCTCATCCCTTTTGGAGGGACATTTCTTGTTTTTAGTGATTATTTAAGACCGGCCTTAAGACTATCCGCGCTCATGGGGATTCGGGTTATTTACGTCTTAACGCATGATTCCATCGGACTTGGAGAAGATGGTCCTACCCATCAACCCATCGAACATCTTGCATCTTTAAGACTTATCCCGAATCTTTTGGTCTTTCGTCCAGCTGACGGCATTGAAACAGCAGAATGTTGGATTGCTGCTCTCAAAATGTCAAATGCCCCTTCCGTTCTCGCTTTAAGCAGACAAGGACTCCCCACGCTAAGAGAGGATACTTCCTGGTCTCCTTCTCATAATTTATCAGAACGCGGCGCTTATATTTTAAAAGAAACCTCTTTAAAACTCAGAAAAGTGACGCTTCTTGCAACAGGTTCTGAGGTCTCTCTGGCTGTTGAGGCCCAAAAAGAACTGGAAAAAATGTCCATTGCAACCGCTGTGATTTCAATGCCTTGTTCAGAACTCTTTGATGCCCAAGATTCTTCCTATAAGGAAGATGTTTTAGGAAAAGGAACGTTAAAGATTTCTATTGAAGCAGGGTGTGGAGAATCATGGGCAAAATATACTGGAAATTTTGAGCATCATATCGGAATGAGTACCTTCGGAGCCTCTGGCAAAGGCCCAGATGTTTTGAAACATTTTGGATTCACCTCAGACCACATTGTAAATTTTGTTCAACATCACCTTAAACAAGGAGATTAAAATGACGATTCGTATTGCCATTAATGGATTTGGACGCATTGGACGCATGATTTTAAGGGCGTTTTTAGAAGCACGCCAGAAAGATCCCAATTCATATAAAGATCTTGAATTTGTCGCCATCAATGATTTGGGAAATGTGGAAACAAACGCCCATCTTTTTAAATATGATTCTATCCATGGGCCCTTCCAAGGGTCCGTTGAGGTCAAAGATGGGTCTCTGCAGGTAGACGGACTTCTCATTAAAACACTTGCCGTTGCATCCCCCTCCCAGCTACCCTGGGAATCGTTGAAAATTGATATTGTCTTCGAATGTTCCGGACGGTTTACAGAACGTTCAAAAGCAGAAGAGCATCTTAAAGCAGGGGCTCAAAAAGTTCTCATTTCTTCGCCTGCGGAAGGCGCAGATATAACGATAGTTTATGGTGTGAATCAAAATAATCTCAAGTCAACCGATCAGATTATCTCGAATGCATCCTGTACCACAAATTGCCTGGCCCCCGTCGCCTTCGTCCTGAACAATCATATCGGTATTGAACGCGGCTATATGACCACCATTCATGCCTTTACGGGAGATCAATCTCTCGTGGATAGTATCCACAAGGATTTAAGGCGTGCGCGTGCTGCAACGCTTTCCATGATTCCCTCAACAACGGGAGCAGCCCGTGCCGTGGGACTCGTTCTTCCCGAGCTTAAGGGTAAACTCGATGGAACAGCCATTCGTGTTCCTGTGTCAAATGTTTCTCTTGTCGACCTCACTTTTATTGCAAAGCGTCCAACAAGTCCCGAAGAAATTAACAATATTATGATTAAAGCCTCTCAAGAACAAAGTTTAAAAGGCATTCTTAATGTCTCAAATCTTCCATTGGTATCCACTGATTTTAATCATTCCAGTGCAAGCGCAACGTTTGATACAACGCAAACTCAAGTCGTTGAAAATACGCTTTGCCGCGTTCTTGCTTGGTATGATAATGAGTGGGGATTTTCCAATCGTATGCTTGACACATCGATTGCCATTGGAAAAACACTTCAAAATTAAACTTAAATCCTTTTTTTTAGAAAGAAATTTACAGGAAGAAATATCGTAGTATGAAAAAATTTAGGTAATTTTCTTGAGATCACGAAAAAAAAATAACACCTGCTTTCATATTTATATCTTCCTGGTATTTCCGTATGGGGGAGATATTTTCATTAAAAAACGCCTAAAAAATATTCTTTTAAGCTGTTTCTATATTTTTTTTCAAGAAAATAAAAAAATCTCTTGTCTCATCAAAGATCTCTGTTAATAATGATCTTGAAAAAATTTTCAGAAATATCATTTAACACTCCAAAATATTTATTTTCTCTTTCCAAGAAGAGTATAAATTAAGTGTTTAATAAGGAATATTTAAGTATGAAAGCCTCAAAAACTTCTCAGCCCCGCAAACTCCGAAAACCAAAAGAAAAATCTGACCCTAAGCTTTCTTTTAAAGGATGGCTTACAAGTGATGAAGAAGAAATTTTAAGGCGGAAAGAACGTGCTTTAAAAGAAAACATCCAAGTTAAAAATCAAAATTCTTCGGAACCTTATTTTAGTAATTTTCAAACATCTTCCTCAAGAGAAACACCCTATAACGTTGAGATTCGCTCCCTTAAAGATCCCATAAACAGTTGTACATGCACAGATTTTCAAATCAATGGTCTTGGAACCTGTAAACATATCGAAAAAGTTATCCAGAACCTCCAAACACTCGGAAAACGCCGCTTTCAAAAAGAAACTCTCTTGGGAAGTCCTTTTATTGAAATTTATGTAGATTTCCGAGAGAAGGCTTCTATTAAAATATCCGGCCTTGAAAAGGCCTCTCAAAACCCTTCTTTACTCCGCCTTCTTCATTCTTTTTTTTCTTCTTCGGGTTATTTATTGGAAGTTCCTCTGCTTTCATTTCCCGCCCTTAAAAGAGCTCTTTTAAATGACCCTTCATTCCAGGAAAAAAATCTCCGACTTTCACCTCATGTTCAAATTTTTTGGGAAAATTTAAACCGTCAAGAGGAGAAAAAAACACTAAAAAATCATTTTTTAGAAGATGTAAAAATAGGAAAAAAAACCTTAGATATCGTAAAATTTCCTTTGTATCCTTACCAACAGGAAGGGATGCTTCATTTAGCGTTCAATGAGAAAGCTATGTTGGCAGACGAAATGGGCCTTGGAAAAACTGTTCAAGCCATTGCTGCCTGTGAACTTTTAAGGCAATTAAAGGGAATTGAACGTGTACTCGTTGTTGCGACAGCTTCTTTAAAAACCGAATGGGAAGAGCAGATTTCAAAATTTGTGGGACTTCCGATGATCTTTATTCAAGGGTCACGTGCTGAAAGACTTAAACGATATCAAACACCTTCTTTTTTTTATCTGACCAATTATGAACAAATCTTATATGATGCGGAAGATATTAATCGACTCTTATCTCCAGACGTTATCATTCTTGATGAAGCACAACGCATTAAAAATTGGCAAACAAAAACAGCCACGGCTGTCAAAAAACTCTCCAGCCCTCATGCTTTCGTTCTGACAGGAACACCCCTTGAAAATAAAATTGATGATATATACTCCCTCGTCCAATTCTTAGATCCAAAACTTTTTGGATCTTTATTTCGGTTCAATCGTGATTTTTATCAATTGGATGAGAATGGAAAACCCAAAGGCTATAAAAATCTTCAACAACTCCACCAACGCTTAAAACCTATTTTGTTGCGCCGCCTTAAATCAGACGTGGAAGGCGAACTTCCCGAAAGAACCATCAATCATTACTTCGTCGAAATGGAGAAAGAACAATATATTCGATATTCAGAATATGAACATCGGGTCGCTCGACTTGTCACTGAAGCCAAAAAACGTTCTTTACGTAAGGAAGAATTTGATCAACTTCAAAGATATCTTGCTTGCATGCGCATGATTTGCGATACACCTTATATTTTAGATGAAGACTGCCGCATCTCTCCAAAACTTAATGAACTTGAAAAAATCCTCGAAGAACTTCTCACCTCCCCTGACACTAAAATTATTATTTTTTCGGAATGGGCACGAATGCTGATGCTCGTAAAAGAGCTTTTAGAAAAAAAGGGCTATGATTTTGCATGGCATACGGGAAGTGTCTCTCAATCCCAACGACGCATTGATATTAATAAGTTTAAAGAGGACCCAAATTGTCGATTTTTCCTCTCAACAGATTCAGGAAGCATCGGGTTAAATTTACAAGTCGCCAATGTTGTGATTAATATGGATTTACCTTGGAATCCCGCAAAACTAGAACAACGCATCGCACGTGCTTGGCGAAAACATCAAACCCGTACCGTTCATGTTATTAATTTGGTGTGTCAAGATAGCATTGAGCACCGTATGCTCTCTCTTCTTCATCAGAAACAAAAGATGGCAACAGGCGTTCTCGATGGGGATGATGATTTAAACGAGATGGATCTCCCTTCTGGACGTGTGGCTTTTATGAAAACTCTTGAAGATCTTCTAGAGGAAAACAAGCTTTTTGAAAATCATCTTCCACCTGTCCCTACCTCACGAGATCTTCCCACCTTCCTTCGAGAAGAAATATTAGGAAGATTTCAATCTCAAATCGAACATTTAGAACTCTATACACATTCTAATGGAAATAAGGTCATCTTACTTGTCACTTCCCTTTCCCAAGACACTTTAAGAACAGAGTTTCAAAGTATTTTATCAAAGAGTGATATACAAGAAGATTTTTCCCTGGAAATTCTTGATTCTCAAACCTTCGAAACGCTTCAAAATCTTATAAAAACTGGCGTGATACAAAACAATCCTGGCTCACTTATCCTTCATCAGTCGTCAGAAGTAGCCCTCAAGGAACGTGAGCTAAAAAGTCAGAGAATTCAAAAATCAGAAGCGTTCTTAAAAAACTCAGAAAGGCCCTTGCGTCTCAGCAAAATCTTAATGGCAGAAGACTTTTTACCCGAAGCTGTTGTTCCTTTGAAAGAAAGTCTTACATTTTTATTAAATGCACTCGTTGCTCTTAATGAGGATTATCTTGAGATAAGACCTTTATCAGACTTTTCAGCTTCTCAAATAAAAAAATATGCCCTCCCTGAATCTCTTCAAGAGATCCTTGGTGCCCTTCATCAGGAAGACTCCTCTCTTGAACAAACGACAGTTAAATCTTGGTTTTCTTCTTTAGAAAACACGCGACAGTTTATTGCAGAGAAAATCACACAAGAAATGTTGCACTAATTTTTTAAAATCCTTTCTTCTAAAAAATATCCACTTGAAATAATTCTTTAAAAAAATAAATGATTGACAGATCTTTAAACAGCTCATAAAAATTATACATATAAATTATAAATTGTTATAAAAACTGTCTTCAATTTCTTAAATATTTCTTTTCTGCAGGGTTTAATGTTTTATTTAACAATAAGTTAATATTTTTAAAAATATAAATTTTTCATGGGATTTATTATGAATCAATACATCAAAAGCAACTTATATTCTCTGTTATTATTTCTCATAAGCCTAGCGCCACTTTTTACCTTTCACTTTCCTCAACATCAATTACAAAGCCACCATGAAACAGATTTTTTTTATTATGTTGAATTTGAAAGCAATGTTCCAATGTTACAGGAACATATCCCCTCTCAAACATATCAAGACTGGATGGCGGAAATTCCTTATAAATTAAAAGGATCTCTAAAAACACTGCGCGGACAACTCCAGCTGTTCATATTATTCTGCTTTATATGTTGTCTTATGCAGAGTTTTTTAGGATTTCTTATTCCCAAAGAACTTTCAAATTTGTGGAACACAATTCGCAAAAATTTTCTTGAGAAGTCCCGACTCCCTTTATCAAATAAGTCTCCTCTCCTCTCTAACACTCAAAAATCTTTCCCTTTCTCAGGTCTTTCTCCCCTACAAAAAATTGACTTTTTGCAAGCAGGGAGTCACTTTTATAAAAATTTCCGTTTTAAAAACTTCAAAATAAATAACGACTCTGAAAAAACGCTCCAAAAAACTTCTCTCAAGAAAGTACTTTCAGAAATACAAAAATCTTTTTCAAAAGAATTAAAGGATCAAAAAATATCTTTTTTGATTGAGGGAAAGGATTGTTGTGTGACGTGTCGTGAGGGAGCTGCTTATTATATTTTTTATATTATTTTTAAAAGCATTTTAAAAAGAACTCTCCCTCAAGCAAAGATAACCGTTCGTTTAAAAAAAGATTCTGACTTTTTTATACTCACAATCATAGATACGGGATTGCTTTTTTCTCACGAAAGCCTTCGATACCTAAACGCATTAACAGGACAAAAATCTCAGGATGATTTGGTCGAAAAAGACCAAAAAAACATTATCCAGCTCTCACATCGTCTGGGATGGAGAATCTCCTATGGGATTAAGAACAACTTAAGTGTTACTAAAATCTTCATCAAACAATCTCAACAGAAAAAAAAAGATTTCTGTGATTCAGACTAAAACTTAGTTTTTATCAAAAAGCCACTCACAGAAACTCAGATCAATAGCTGGAGGCGTCTTTGAGAAAGAGAACGTATAGACTTCCCAAATAATTTCAGTAACGCGCTGAGCTGGAAGATCAAGTTCATTTCTCTTAATAAGGCCATCCACAACTTTGCAAGCTTGCAAATAAAGTGTGAGATCCCACGGATAAGATTTTTTTTGATGATGGAAAGACGCCAAAGGTGAATAGGGCTCTTGCTTTTCTCCCAAGAGTTCACTTATGGAACATCCTAAGATATTTGCAACAGCTCGAAGAACTCTAATACCAGGATCTTTAGAGGTCCCAATCAGAATCTTCCGAACACTATTGGTTCCGAGTCCGGCTCTTTTTTCTAAAGCAGATACAGATAAGTTTTTTTCTGTAAGGCGATTTTTAATTTGAAATTGAAGAATAGATGTCATTTTTCCTTGAGATTCTACCTATAAAAATTATAAAACATTAAAGTTTCTTTAAGAATATGAAACACTTTTCAGAAGCTATCAGATTACTTTAAAAAAAAATATGCTGAAAAATGTTAAAACTGACGTCAAACAACAAAATTTTTGTTTTCAGAGCATACTTCAGAGACTTTTATCATTGTAAACAACGAGTTTTAAGGATTTTAAGGGAGTAAGCTCCTCAAATTTTTGGAAAATAGTCAATATGCGTAATTTAAAGTGTAAAACCTTCTTCCGAAGTTAAAATTACAAAAAGGAATTTCCTTCATTGATTTTAGAAATTTGAAGAGACTACTATTCCCATATTCCTTGATCGGGCTTCAGCTGCTTCAGAAAATCAGAACACGGAATGCAGAGAACATTTTTTAATTGAAGGTATTCATTTCCTCTGTACAACATGAGTGCTTTTGCATTTGGATAATCTTCTAAGAAGGTTTCAAGTGGTTTTGTATCGTGTTGAAATATTTTTTTCTTATTCTTAACTTCAATTGCCCAGAGGCCCTTAGGGCCATACACAATAAAATCAACTTCTACCCCACTTCGTGTTCTCCAAAAGCTTAGTGTATGAGATTCTTTACTATAATCGTTCCAAGCCTTCAGATGCTGCATAACAAGACCTTCCAGGGCCGCACCCTCAATTTCCTCAACTTTATCTAAAATACCTTGGGGACGCAGCGTTCTAAAAACGCCAGCGTCAAAAAGATAAAATTTAGAATGTGTTATAAGGTCGCGTTGCGCACGCTTTGAAAAAACAGGAATCTGATAGGCCAACAAAAGATCCTCAAGAATATTGAGGTAGTTTTCTACCGTTTTACGTTTAATGCCACATTCGCGTGCAATATTAGAAACATTGAGGAGAGATCCATGAGAAAATGAGATTGTTTCTAAAAATCGAGAAAAATTCTCAATGTTCCGGGTTAAACCTTCCATTTGAATTTCTTCTTGAAGGTATAACGTCACATAAGCTTGAAGTGTTTTTTCAGGATCTTCTTCATTCAAAAGAAGAGGAAGCATTCCATAACGTAATGCATGTGAAAAAGAAAAAGAACCTCCAAGCTCTGCAGCCATAAAAGGATCCAAACTACAATTTAAGGCTCTCCCTGCAAGAAGATTTGCTCCCGAACGCTTAAGTTTACGAGAACTTGACCCTGTGAGGATAAATTGTAGTCCTTGTTTTTCTTCTATCAGACTATGAACCACGGATAAGAGTTCGGGAATTTTTTGAACTTCATCAATGACCACAACCGAAGCTCCTTGATGTCCTTTCACCGTCTCATAAAGTCGTTCAGGATGGGCAAGATAACTTCTTAAAACGTCTGGACGCAGGAAGTCTATCCATAAAGCATCTTTATAATGCGATTTTATAAGAGTTGTCTTTCCCGTCCCACGTGGACCAAAAAGAAAGAAACTTTTTGGAGGAATTGTAAAAAAGCGTTGAACAAGTTTCACATTCTATCCCTTTTTAGAAAAATAAGTGGCA
>CANMHY010000002.1 GCA_947497675.1 Alphaproteobacteria bacterium | reverse complement strand
TAGCTTCTCAAGATAGCAAGAGATATTTCTGCAGCTCCTTTAGTTTGCTTTCTTTCTTCATCCTTATTGACTTCTTTGTCAATTTCTAACGCAAGACCCCAAACCCCTGACGCTAATTTTTGAGGAATACTATCTTCCTCAAAATCCTTAAAAAAAGATACGATTTCTTCTAAAAATTGCTCACGCAGAAATTTCTCTCTTTCTCCTGACGCTCTCGTAATGTTAAATGTCTTTAAAGAAGGCATATTCTGAAAATAATCTTTTATCTGAACGATGATACTTTGCATTGGAAGCGTAGAGTTTATGAGGCCCAACTTTTCAGCTCTCAAAACAATAAAATCGCGTTCTTCAAAAATTCTATCAAGACAATGAATGTTATATCCGCGCTTCAAACTCTGAATAAATTTAACTTTTGGGGTGACTGAATTTGAAAAAAATATTTCTATATCCACAAAATCAGGATTAATCTTTAATATTTTGGATTTTTTGGAAAGATTTTTAGAGTCTCTTCAAAAAAAAGCAAAAAAAATTAAAAATTTTCCTTTTTTTACGCCATTCCACGCGCCTTAAAATTTAGGTGGTGGATTTTGGATATATATTAAGATGGATTTTCTTTCAAAAGCACTCTATACTTCCTTCCTCAAAAACATAGGAATGCCATGACAGAAAAATCTTTTCTCCGTATTCAAGGAGCCCGCGAACACAATCTTAAAAACATAAGCATTGATATCCCAAAAAATGAATTGGTGGTCATTACAGGACTGAGCGGTTCTGGAAAATCCTCTCTCGCCTTTGATACGCTCTATGCCGAAGGTCAACGGCGCTATGTTGAAAGTCTTTCCGCTTATGCACGGCAATTTCTGGAGCTCATGCAGAAGCCCGATGTAGACTCGATTGAAGGCCTTTCCCCAGCCATTTCAATTGAACAAAAAACAACCTCCAATAATCCCCGATCTACCGTTGGAACGGTGACAGAAATATATGACTACTTGAGGCTTCTCTATGCGCGGATTGGGATTCCTTACTCTCCTGCCACAAATCTTCCCATTGAAAGTCAGACCATCGATCAAATGATCGATATGATTGTAAAAGGGTTTAAAGATCAAAAACTTTTGCTTCTTGCGCCTGTGATTCGGGGCCGAAAGGGAGAGTATAAAAAAGAGTTATCGGACTTTCGGAAAAAAGGATTTGGCCGGGTTAAAATTGATGGCACCCTTTATGAAATTGAAGATGCCCCTACCCTCTCCAAAAATCAAAAACATGACATTTCCATTGTTGTCGATCGGCTTATTGTAACAGAAGGTATTGAGCGCCGTCTTGCAGACACCATCGAGACAATTTTAGGACTCTCCGAGGGTCTACTCATTGTTGAAAATGCCGAGACGAATCATACACAGCTCTTTTCTTCTCAATTTTCATGTCCTGTCTCAGGATTCACACTCGAAGAAATTGAGCCGCGTCTTTTCTCCTTTAACAACCCCTATGGCGCGTGTCCAGTCTGTGATGGCCTTGGAGTTAAACTCGATATGGACCCCAATCTTGTTGTTCCAAATCGCGGCTTGTCTTTGATGGAAGGTGCCATTACTCCCTGGTCACACGCCTTTAGCGATTATTATGTTCAAACTCTCGAGAGCATTGCCCGCCACTATAACTTCAAAATGAGCACAGCTTTTTCTTTTCTCCCTGAAAACATTCAAAATATCCTTCTGTATGGAAGTGGGAAGGAAAAAATTTCTTTCCACTATCGTGAAAATTTAAAAAAATATTCTCTCTCCAAGCCTTTTGAAGGTGTTATTCCCAATCTAACCCGTCGATTCATTGAAACGGAAAGCAGCAGCATCCGGGAAGAGATTGGACGCTACCAGTCCACACATCCCTGTGAAACCTGTCACGGATACCGCCTCAAACCAGAGGCGCTTTGTGTTAAATTAAAAAATCGTCACATTGGACAAATAACAGCTCTCTCCATTCAGGAAACGCTTGATTGGATGACCACCCTTTCTCAAGAACTCTCCGGACAAACGCTTGCCATTGGCGCACGTATTTTGAAAGAAATTTGTGATCGTTTAGGATTTCTGGTGAGCGTTGGTCTCGGGTATCTTTCTCTTTCAAGAACCTCTGGAACATTGTCCGGGGGCGAAGGCCAACGCATCCGGCTCGCCTCTCAAATTGGCTCTGGGCTCACCGGGGTTCTTTATGTTTTAGATGAACCATCCATCGGTCTTCATCAACGGGATAATGCCAAACTTCTGACAACCTTAAAACGGCTGAGAGACCTTGGAAACTCAGTTCTTGTTGTGGAGCATGATGAAGACGCGATGAGAGAAGCCGACTACCTCATTGACATGGGACCTGGCGCTGGTATCCATGGCGGTGAAATCATTGCCGCTGGAACACCCGAAGAGGTGATCAACAACCCTAAAAGTCTTACGGGTCAATATCTTAAAGGTCATAAATCCATTCCCCTGCCAAAAGAACGTCGTAAGGCTAAAAATGATCAATGGATTTCTCTTAAAAATGCCTCTGGTAATAATCTTAAGAACGTAACGGTGGATATTCCTCTTGGAACTTTAACGTGCCTTACGGGTGTCTCTGGATCTGGAAAATCCACTTTGATCATTGAGACGCTTTATAAAGCCCTTGCACGCATTCTGGGATCTGCCACAGAGATTCCCCTTGCCTACCAAAAGATCGAAGGACTTGAGTTCATTGATAAAGTCATCGACATTGACCAGTCCCCCATCGGAAGAACCCCAAGATCGAATCCCGCCACGTATACAGGTGCCTTCACGCCCATTCGAGAATGGTTTGCACAACTTCCTGACTCCAAGGCACGCGGGTATAAAGCCGGCCGGTTTTCTTTTAACGTCAAAGGAGGTCGTTGCGAGGCCTGTGAAGGGGAAGGCCTTATTAAGATTGAAATGCACTTTCTGCCAGATGTGTATGTAACGTGCGACCAATGCAAAGGAAAACGGTACAACCGTGACACCTTAGACATTCATTATAAGGGAAAGTCCATCGCGGATGTCCTCGCCATGACGGTTGAAGAAGCTGCTGACTTCTTCAGTGCACACCCGAGTCTCAAGGATAAATTTGATATTCTTAAGAAAGTCGGCCTTGGTTACATTCATTTAGGTCAATCCGCCACGACACTTTCCGGGGGTGAAGCACAGCGTATTAAACTTTCAAAAGAACTTTCAAGAAGATCCACAGGACAGACCATCTATATCCTTGACGAGCCCACAACAGGTCTTCATTTTGAAGATGTCCGGAAGCTTTTGGATGTGCTCAATGCGCTCGTCAATCAAGGAAATACCGTTCTTGTCATTGAACACAATCTTGAAGTCATTAAAACAGCCGATTGGATTCTCGACATGGGACCAGAAGGCGGAAATGAAGGCGGCTATCTTGTTGCTTTTGGTGTCCCCGAAACTGTCGCAAAGAATCCCAAAAGTCATACAGGCCACTATCTTAAACCGTATCTTAAAAATTCTTCACCCAAAATAGAAAAATGAAGAATTCGGCCTCTTGCGGCCGAGTTCTTCACGCGCCTCTTCTTATTATTTACACTTCTTAAAAAAACCAGATTTACATTTTTTTACAGGAGGCTGCGTCACGACAGGAGATTCAGGAGGTTTAACCTTAGAGTGAGCCGTAAGCTTCGGGTACCCATCATAATGTTGACATTCATCATGATAGTTCTGAAGAGCTTCAGAAGCCTCATTTGACTTTACCATCGAATTTGCAAGACAAGCATCTTTACTACTAGTTCCCCATACAAGAGGTTTTTCAAGGCCCTGAACGTTCAGCGCCTCTTTCAAAGGAAGACATTTTCTGTCGGCTCTATATTGACCCATGAAACGATTTGAAAGACCCTCAAGACGCTCTTTTGATGCAAGAAGATTCAAACAGGTATCCAATTGCCCCTGCGTAGGAAGATGGTCTTTTTCAGCATCTACGAGAGAAGGAAAAACCCCAGCCCCTAACATTAAACTTAAAAAAGCAAGACCTGCCATTTTCTTTTGATTTTCATTTTTGATGTTTCCTTTACTTTTTGAGAGGTGGACATGATGATTTTTTTATTTTATCCACATTCATAATTTAACAGCTATTTTTTAAACTAAAAAGCTCTAAAATTTTTTCAGAAAATAATCTTCTTATTCAATTACAATTGATTAACTTAAAGAAGATCTCTCTAAACATGACCAAAGAATTTTTTATTGTGTCATTTCTAAAACCAAGAAAGAGACAGGGCTCTGATCGACTCAAGAGCCCTTCCTGTTCATCTCTTTAAATTGGTGTTGACCGCGCCAAGATTCATAGACGTATTCTGAAGCGCTTTTCTTAGCAATTGATTTCGTTGACTCACAAAGGCAGCGAGTTGATTTTCAGGTCCTTTTAAAGCCCTTTCAAAATCATCAAAATTTAAGGTGTTTTCAAGTTTTTTAGCCCATCTAAGGGGGATTTTTGTTGTCATTTATATTCTCCAACTGTTTTGCTAACATGCAACTTTACTCTTTTTTTTTTAAAGATCTTGAAAAATCTGCATGCTTTTCGAATAATCAGAAAATCAAATCCTCTGGCCAAACATTCTTTTTCAATTTTCTTGTTTTGACGCAATGAGGTGCTCTAAAAGCATTCTTGGACTCAACGGTGTTGGTTCTGCAAGCCCCTGATGATAAAAGACGGTTGACGGCGTTAAGGCTGGCAAAGAGTTTGCTTCAATAACAATTGATTGTCCGGTCTCACGATTTACAAAGCAATCAATCCGCGCATAATTTTGAATCCCCAAGGTCTCTGCAATTTTTTCAACACTTTTTTTAATCTGAGCTAAAAACGTGCTCGAGATTAAAAACTCTGGCGGCGGGGTAATATTTACGCCTGTTCCGCCTTGAAACTTTTCCTCCACATTCAAAACATGACTCTCAGAAACTGTCAAACTTGGATTCATCGCATGATAAATTCCACCGCGTTCCAGAACGCCCACGGTTATCTCTAACCATCCCGTCAACGGCGTATGCAAAATACAATTATCCTTTAAGATTAAAGTATCTGTCGCAATAAAAGGCTCCAAAATATAGTCACTTTGCGCAGCGCCTGGATTTAATTCGACAATCGTCATTTGACCGGAAAAGGTCTCCTGAGGAATGCAAGAAGCGCCTTTCCCCACGAGGACAAGGTATTTTTCAAGGTCGTCTGGCGTCTCAAGGCGCACAACACCCGCCGAACATCCGTCATCTTTCGGTTTAATAATCAGAGACGAAACAACCCATTGATCCAAAAGACCTTGCCAGAAAGTCTCGTACTCTTGCGGCGTAAATCCATCAAAATGTTGAGGTTTTATAATCTTCTTTGGGAGAGAGTTTATGAACCTCTCCCCCATTTTTTCAACAGCGATCCCTGTCAAAAATTTATCCATACAAAGTTGAGAGGCTTCAGGTCCAGATCCATTATACAAAAGTTTGGCGTCCGACAAAGCTTCTTGATACGTCCCATCTTCTCCAGGGCCACCATGCAGGGCTAAAAAGATAAACGCATTCAGGCGTGATGCTTCTTCTAAAAATTTAGAGAATGTCCACTTTTCAGGAACGTGTGGTTGGGAGGAGATCTCTTGACACTTGAGACCTAAACGTTGCTGAATCGGTTTGACAAAACGCTGCAATCTCACGGTCATTGCATGAGACGTTAAACAGTTTTCATAGATTTCTTCAGCTGTATGATGTAAACAATAAACATAAGGAAGATGCCAAATGTGCCCCTTTGGATCCAGAAAAAAGGGTTGAGGCTCATAAAATTCTGATTTCATAAGCTTGAGCCAGACATTTGTCCCGCTCATGACAGATACCTGCCGTTCGGCTGTGGTTCCCCCAAAAACCACCCAAACAGGACGTCGGTTTAAAAATACATCCTCTTCGAGAATTGGGATTTCAAGACCATATCTTTTGCAGGCATTCCTTACAATATACGTTAAAACCTCTTGGTGCTTCATCCCCACATAGGCAGCTTGCAAAAACAAAAAGCTATTTTGCTCCATGCCGCTGATGGGATTGAAATCGGTAAAAACAATACTTCCATCTTCTAAAAACCATCCATCCATTCGTACAAAATCTCGAAGCCCAAACAATGCAAAAAGTTCTTCCGCTTTTTTTTGAATATCTTTCACCACCTCATCTCCAAAGGACGGAGGACACAACCATTTTGTATTGCTGGTGGGAAGATATTTACGGCGATAATCAAAAAATTGCCCATTTTCATAGGAAATCTGGATTTCATTTGGGATGAGAGAAACCGCCTCTCCTTTTGAATTCTGTAAAACAACAACTGTAAATTCACGACCTTTACAAAAGGGTTCCAAAAGAGCTTCTGTGTTGAGAGGATTTTCAAAGATAGAAAGCATCTGTTGGGCAGCACTACTTGGCGTCGAGACTGACGAAACCCCAATGGAAGACCCCCCCGCAACCGGCTTTACAACCGCACGTGTCAACTGATGTTCTTCAAAAAAATTCTGAATCTTTTTTAAATTCTCTGAGTCTTCTTTCTTTAATAGACAAGAAGGGAGCGACGAAAAGCCATTTTTTTTTAAGAAAAGGGCCGCGTTATGTTTATGAAACATCCTCTGGCACATTTGAGAAGAAGGCCCCACAAAAGGAATTTGATGTTTTTCTAAAAAGGCTTGAAGTTCGCCATCTTCCCCAAAAGCACCATGGATAGCCGGAAAGATAATATCAACCTTTTTAAGAGCCTTAACAAGACTCTCACCCTCTAAGAAATGGCCAATATCTTTCAGTTTAAAATCAAAATCTGCAGGAGTATTCGAATACAAATGAAAAGGAGAAATTGAATACCATTCCTTTGATTGATTCACATAAAATACGGAGATTTCAATGGACTTCGAAGAAAGATGATCTAAAAGAGACCGCGCTGAATTTAAAGAAATACCCCGCTCGAGAGAGGGTCCGCCACAAATCAAAGCCAGTTTTAGAGGATGAAGAGAAGAAGGAAAGTGAGACATGAGCCCTCGAGCGTTAAAATTGAACTTTTGGAGTGTAACGAGTCACTTGCTGTAAGACAATGGGAAAACATTTTAGAAATCGAAAAAACTTGCTTTTTCTGGCATAAAATTTTACGATTCTCTCAGTTTATAACCATTTTATTTCTTAAGGAAAATATTCATGACGTTCAAAAAGCGTGTCTCTTTTTTTTCAAGTATTTTTTTGGTCTTCTCTTTTGAGGTAGGGGCTATGGAAGGCCCACGGCACGATTCTGAAAGTTGCTCTCCCAAGACACAAAGGAGAACTTTTACGAAAGAATCTCTTGAAGCAAGCCTAAAAGACATTGATAGTTCTTTTAATTATGTCCAGTGTCTCTTGGATAATTTTGACCTTTCCGATTTTTCCTTTCTCAATCCTCTAAGCATTCTCCATGACCTAAAATTAGTCGCAAGTTGTAAAAGACAACTTCAAGCCCTGAAAAAATTGTGCTTGGATCTGGATTTTAACTCGTTTTTTGACCAAATGGAAAGGTGGCTCACGATCCCTGGTGAAAAACATTATCAAGATTCTCAAAAAACACTTT
Source organism: Alphaproteobacteria bacterium (assembly GCA_947497675.1). Taxonomy (GTDB): domain Bacteria; phylum Pseudomonadota; class Alphaproteobacteria; order 16-39-46; family 16-39-46; genus 16-39-46. The sequence continues at coordinate 6,246 of CANMHY010000002.1, read as the reverse complement.
CTCACCTTGGTCTTTCTTGGATTGAAGAACACTTAACAGGACAATCCGTCCTTGATATCATTGATCATTGGGAGAGTTTAACAAACCATTATCCTCGAAGTATTGGGTCAATTAAATGGTTTAAAGAATCTTTTCCAAAGAGAATAGAGGACTCTTATGAAACTCACAGAAAAAAACTTAAAGAAACATTCAAGGGTGTTCTCGCTGAAGAAGAAACAAGAATAAGGACGAAACTGGACTCTATTTTAAGCGACCTTATAAAAGAAAAAGAAATTGTCCATCAAGAGCTTTCTCGTTTCTAAACCGAGCTTGACCTCCATCCCCCAGAATAGCTGGGGATTTATCGAGAAAATTAAATAAAAACACCTTCTTCGAAATTTCTTTCTTTCCCGTTTGTTTTTTCTGCGACATGAGGTATCCTAGAGAAAATTTAACCCCTTTTAATAAAAAGAGCGTTCGAATGAAGAAATTTTCAACCTCTCTGGGTATCCTTCTTTCTCTTATCCTTGGGCTTGCGCTCATTGTCCCTCTTTTCGTGTCACTTGATCGCTTTAAAAAAACTTATGAGACGTCTTATCATGAAGCAACAGGGCAAGACCTTCATCTTACAGGACCTCTGACGTTCTCACTCCTTCCAAGACCTCAAATTACGCTCAATGACGTGGTCATCTCGTCTTCTCAAGATACACCCGAACTCCCCTTAGCCTCTGTAAAAGAGGTTACTTTAAAGGTTTCTCTTCTCAGCCTTCTACACGGTAAAATTGTCCTCTCAAGGATCGTTGCAGAAAATCCAACCTTAAATCTTAAGAAAAATGCCTCCGGAAAAGGAAACTGGGAGATTGCGTCTATTTCAACATCTGAGACGTCCAAGTCCCCCTCCCTTCCCTCTTCTTCTCCCTCTTCAAAGCTTCCGTTTCAAATTGATGAAATTACCTTAAATAAAGGACACATCTCTTATAAAGATCAGGATCAGTCCATTTCCTTTGAGAATATTGACCTCGCCTTAGGCTTAACGTATTCCGCTGAAAAGGACTCTATCCTTAAAGACATCGACTTTAACCTCTCATCTCTTCTTTTTAATGAAAAACTGACGCTTATTGGAAAGCTTCAAAATCTCGATCAAAAAACAGCCCTCTTGTCAGCACATCTCGACTTTTATGATGAACACCTTAATCTTGATGGAGATATCTCTTTAGAAGCGCTTTCTTTCTCTCTTAAAACATCTCTTAAGGGAGATCTTTCAAAATCACGTCTTTTGTCCAAAATCCTTCCTCTCATAAAACCCGAGAACGATTCATATGCTCTTGAATTTACTTTGCAAGGCACACCCCAACTGATTTCTGTCTCGTCCGTCTCTCTTGATGTTGGCGCCTTAAAAGGGGCAGGAAAAGGAGAGTTTGACATTCAAAAAGGATTAGGCTCTGTTGACCTAACACTTAACCCTGGAAATGTGCTTTTAAAGATTTTCAATCAAAATAGAGACGGTAAACCCCTCCCGACGCTTGAAATTCTTTCTCAGAATTTAAAGCCGTTTCTAGAGGTTTTTACACTTGAAACACAAAATCTCTCGCCGGCTCTTTTTGAAAATTTTGCCCTCACAACGTCCCTTGACTATCAGACAAAGAAAAGTGAATTAAAGGACTTTTCTCTTAAACTGGGAGAGGCCTCTCTCACGGGGGACATCATTTTCTACACGGACGAAAAAACCCCACGCGTCTTCTATAATCTCTCGGTTTCAAAATTTTCAACCTTAAAAGACCTTTCGGCTTTTAAATCAGGTCTCGCATTTTTAGGAAATACCCTTAACATCTCTGGAGAAAGCTCCTGGGAGGGAGATTCATACACAACAAAAACGCTTCTTTCGACGCCTCTTTTGACCACAGAACTTCAAGGATCTGTCACTCTTGGTAAAAATATAGACTTGACACTTAAGAACTCTGGAAAAAATTTAAGTCAACTCCTAAATCTATCAGATTCTAAATTCGGTGCGTATGAGATTACCCTCGTCCTCCAAGGAGACCTCTCCAACACGATTTCCCTTAAAATACCCTCCTCTCATCTCACCATTGGACAAAAACGGACGGCATTCCAAGGAAATGCAAGCCTCTCACTTCTTCAATCTCTTCCGAAGGTTAAAGGAACCCTCACCGTTGAATCCCTTGACCTAGATACCTTTTCTAGGCCCCCTCTGGAGACACCCCACCAGGCCTCTCATCCTTCTTCTTCTCAAAAAAAGAACCATCCCCACGCAAAGCCGATTCCTCATCATCCTTCCTCTGAAATATGGTCCCATACACCCCTCAATTTAGACTTTTTAAACCTTTTGGAAGGTGAATTTGATATTTCTCTTCACAAAGTCATTCTGGACGCGTTTGTCTTTGATCATATCGTCGCCCATCTTCAACTCGAAAAGGGAGCACTCACCTTAAATCCTGTCTCTGGGAAAGGACTCGGGGGCGACTTCACCGTTACCGCCTCTCTTTCATCCCAAAAGACGCATCCTTTTTCCTGTAAAGGGGCCTTTAAAGGCGTTCGTCTCAAAAATCTTGATTTTAAACAAGGGGATATAAAGCTTACCGGTGGAACGCTTGACCTTCTGGTGGATATTATCTCTCAGGGAGACAGTATTGCTGCCCATATTGGAACACTTTCCGGCGATTTAAAAATTCATGCACGGGATGGAAAAGTAAGTGGTTTTGAGCTTGAAAAGGCTGTTTCTGCTCTCAATAAAGCGCACAACATTCAAGGATTTTTAGGTCTTCTGGACACTTCGTTTTCAGGGGGAGAAACAGAGTTTAAGGACCTTGAAGCCATTCTTCTTCTTCAAAACGGAATTGCCTCTTTAAAGACATGCTCATTAACTTCCGACGCAGGTCATCTCAGCGCAACGGGCTTTATTGATTTACCTCACTATACCCTTGATATTGTCGGAAAGGCACAACTCAACGTTAAAAACTTTCCTCCCTTTAACGTTAAGCTCACGGGCCCCCTTGATGATCCTCACCACGAACTTGATACACAAGGCCTTCAAAATTACCTCATGGACAATGCCGTTGGAAGCATTGTAAACACACTGCTTGATGCGCCTGAATCAGTTGTGAATACGCTCATCGACACACCCGGAGATGCCGTCGGGATGGTTCAAAACATTTTAGGGATGAAAGACGACACACACCGTCCCTCTAAAACATCCACAACACCTTCAAAAACCTCTAAAAAGAAAGCCTCTTCTGACGCACCTTCTTCGGATAATCCCGTTGGCGATCTTGTCCAAGGGGGTCTTAAACTTCTTGGGCTCTGAATTTAAGAATTTTCGAGAGGACTACACAGCTCAATCAAAACCCCGTTAAGATCCCGAACATAAGAAACCTTTTGTCCCCAAGGCTTTTGAGAAGGGGTTTTTACTGAAACAGCCCCACTCTTGATGGCTTTTTCATAAGCATACTCAATATCTTTCGTAACAAAGGCAAGTTCAAATCCTGAGGGAAGACTGTTTTGATGACTTGGTGTAAAAGAAAGCCCATTTTCCTTGGAAAGAGCTTCAGAAGCAAAAGCAAGTGTTGTCTCCCCGGTTTCCATTTCTCCATACTGACCACTTTCATGAAAAAAACGACGCGTGAGTCCAAAGGCCTTTTCGTAAAAAGAAAGAGTTTCCTCAACATTTTTGACATAGAGAATTGTATATCCAAACTTCATGCGCATGCTCCTGCTTTTATGAAAACTCAAAAAGTCTCTCTATTTTGTATGCCTCTCTTATCTTTTGTTATCAATCGTTAAATAAATGGGTCTCCGGAAATCTTTCTCGGAGACCCTCTCTAAGCCTTTTTTAAAATGTATCGTTATTTTTTGGGTCTCTCAGCCTTATCATCATCCGTCACACTTTTTGCAGGAGTATCATCATGAACAGCCTTTTTCTTTAGTTGTTTCTCTTTTAAAGAATCACGATGAGAGTCAGACTTATAAAGCTTTATTTTTTCAGATACACTTGAGGATAAAGGTGATGTTTGAGCTTTAGGATCGCTCTTTTTAGCTTCCACAGATTTTTCTTGTGGATCAGCTTTTTTGATTTCGGAGAGAATTAGATCAATCCCTTCATTGTCTGATTTACCACCCTCTTTTGATAAGCTAACCGCCAATGAGATTATTTCTTTTGGATATAATTTTTTAATACCCATGGAAATGGCGTTCCCCTTTTTTGGGTCAATCTTATTTTTTTGAACAAAGGAGAAAATCGTTTTATAAGCAGAATTAAGGCTCTGCGCGTTTTTAATATGTTCCTTTGTAACGGAGTGTCCTTGACTTGCTAAATAGAGGGCCGTTTCTACAAGATTTAGATCCTTGATTTCTTTTGGCGTGTAGAGATTCCTCAATTCATTCAAATTGGATGTAATAGCATCAACCATCTTCTCTGAAATAACTCCAGAGCCCCTGGATTGGCTGTTAATAAACGCCAATTGATCAACCACGATGTCTGGTCTCGTAGAAAGACCATATCTTTTATAGAATTCCTGCATACTTGAAACTGCGTCAAAATTTACTTTAGAAATCTCTAAACCAGCCTCATTGAATTTAAAAGCGGTAAAAACCTGAGTTTTCGTTATTTTTCCTCTAAACATCGTAAGTAAGATTTTGTTTATATTCCCAACCTCCTCAGTAACCTTCTCTACAAGTTTTTCGGTATTGCCAAGCACAGAAGCATTCCACGATGGATCAAGGATCACTTTATTAAGTGCAAATTGATAAGCCTTAGTTGAATATTTAAGACCCAGTTTTTGAAATTTAGGCTCCGCCACTTTAAGAACTTGGAGCATCGTATTTATGCCATTTTTATAAGCCTGTTTACTTGGAATTGAATAAGACATGAATTCTATCATGTCTTGTGCCTTATTCACTGAAAATGCATAGAGAGCTTTCCCCTCAGGTATATCCGTATTTATATCGAGCCGATCTAGCATCTTCTTAATTTGATTCTTTTGCTCATCAGAAAGAATAATACCTGGCACCTCTAGAGCATCGGAAGAGGCGCGTTGATCTATTTTCTGATTCGCATAAAGGGGCTGCATGTCGATACTTAACGATAAAACTGCACCAAGTGCGAGAGTAGAAAGATAAGATTTCATTTTGATTTCCTCCAACAAGTTAAATTAATTATTATGTTTTGTTAGTCTAAAGCTTGTTTTTACGTCTTGCAGAATACTGTGAACTCTAAGATTAAACAATCTATTTTTCATGCGATGAAAAAAATTTCCTTTTTTGCTTTTCTTGAAACATCGAAAATCCTTATTTCTGGTCGTTTATTCTCAAATTTTTAGCTCGGAGCGAACTTTTTTGGGATCCTGCCCGGCCGCCGTTAAAAGGGTATTTAAGACTTTTGTTTGGTAGAGAAGTTCTCTGTCATCTCTCTCCAAACATTCGAGGATCATCAAAATATTTTCATAACTGGTCATCGTCGCGTTTCGGGCTTCATCAGCCCTTATTTTCTCTTCACGATTCACAAGGTTTTGCCCCACCATAATCAACGGAAGAAGAAGGATTGTCACAATGTTAATGATAAGCAGAAGGAGGGAAAAAGGATAAGGATCTTGATAGGTTTCATATCCTACAAACATCCAAAAAAGAATAAACACGATAGCGCCATAAACCATCGACATTGTCCCAAGTTTCTCGGTAATAAAGACAGCAATGCGGTCATTCAGAGAGAATTGGTCTGTGACTTTTTTTGTCACAATCTTAATTTTTTTTGCTTTCATCATAAGCCCCAATGATTAACTTAGTTCTGGATAGGTGTTTTTCAGGTTCCATTATTTTTTTTCTGACGAAACGCTTCCAAAGAAGAACTTATAAAACTCTTCCTTGTCGATCTAAAGTATGACAAACAAAAAATGTTAAAGATAGTTTTTTTTAATTCACTCAACTTTTCTAAAATTTTCCTCTAAAAATTTTCCTCTAAAAATTTTCAGGGGACTCATTTTTTTAAAAAGTTAAATTTTTTGCAAATTGAGCATTTTCTTGAATAAAAGCAAACCTTTTTTCGGCTTCTTTTCCCATCAGGTCATTTACAAATTCTTTTAAAAAAGAATCCGAGTCCCCAAGCATAACACGCTCAAGCGTCCTATTTTTAGGATCCATCGTCGTCTCTTTGAGCTGAACCGCAGACATCTCTCCAAGTCCTTTAAATCGGCTCATTTCAAATTTTTGTATTTTCTTCTCAAACCGTTTTATAATGGCATTTTTCTCATTTTCATC
>CANMHY010000001.1 GCA_947497675.1 Alphaproteobacteria bacterium | reverse complement strand
CCCAGATTTCTTTCTCGCCAATGACAAGACGGTCAATTCGACCGGAGATTTTTTGCCCTTTGATTGTTCCCATAAGGGGGGCTTCTCCTGAACTTCCCTTTCCAAACAGAAAAGAAAGATTTTGATTTTCAAGAATACTCAAAGCAGTTTGAATTAATTTTAAAAGAATATTTTTGTCTTTGAAGAAACTGCTTTTTAAAAGGAGATGAGCGACGTTTTTTCTCGAATCTAAAGAATAGAAGGGAAGTTTTTCAAGGAGAAGATGAAGATCACGTCCGTATTCTAAAGAAGGTTTAGAGAGAGACGGAGAGATGTTAGAATTGTCAAGCTGAGAGGGAAAAAGAGTTTTTGTCAGAAGGTTTTCGGAAGGCGCAGGTTTAAAGATCCACGTTGGAAGTTCAGAAAAAGGAAGGTTAGGTTCAAGAGGAGAGACACGAGAAGAGAAAGTTTCTGTTCTCATTTCTTTCTTTATGGGAGAAGAACTTTCCGAAGATTCAAAAGAATATCCTTCTCCCGACCAGGCATTTTGAGACTTTCCAAGAAAGTCATAGAACTTTGGATTTCCAATATCTTGGAGTGCTTTTTGAGCCATTGCATACCAAGAGCTGGTTGGAAGTTTGGCTGAAGGACTTCCTAAAAACCCCGCTATAATTAAATGATCTTGGGTCCGCGTCAGGGCGACATAGAAAAGCCTTCGGTACTCCTCCAGAATTTTATCATAGGCCTGGTCTAAAATTGTTTCAATGTCGTTTGGTCTAAACTCTTTGGGGGGAATAAAAAGAGGAGTTTGATCCTTTACATAGAGAGAAAATCCGCCAAAAGATAAAGGGAGAGATGTTGTATCAGGAAGGATCACAAGGGGAGCTTCTAATCCTTTTGATCCGTGAACGGTCATAATTCTGACAGAAGAAAGAGATTGAGATTCAAGGTCTCGTTTAATCTCGAGAGATGTGGTTTGAATCCAATGAATGCATTGATAAAGGCTAAAACCTTTGAGACGGTCAAGGTCATAAACAACGGATAAAAATTCGTCTAAAAGATCCTGAATATCCTCTCCAAATCTGCTCAGGAGGAGTGAACGACCTCCCTGTTTTGTCAAAAGAAGACTGAAAAAATCAAAGGGAGATGTTTTTTGAGAAAGAGACTCAATTTCTTCAAGTATATGAAGTGTTTTTTTAAATTTGGGTGTGAAAACTTGATATTTTTTTAAAGTTTCAAAGAGAGTGTCTGTGCGTCCAAAGCAAAGTTGAAAGAGTTCTTCTTCGGAGAAGTCAAAAAACGGTCCTTTTAAAATCGTTGCAAGACTTAAGTCATCAAAAGGTGAAAGGGACCATGTGGCAATTATTAAGAGGTCTTGGATCCCAAGATGATCTTTTAAAAGAATGCGATCCCGTCCGTTGACGGGAATGCCTTTGTTTTTTAAAAAATAAGTGAGCTCATCAATAAGTCGACTTCGTTTTCGAACCAGAATTAAGACATCACCGTAAGAAAGAGGTCTTTGTGTTGAGGCTAACACCTCAGAATTTGTGCACCGACGGTGAATCTCGTCAGCGAGGGTTTGAGCAAGGACACGTTCTGAAGGAGAAGATTTTTTTTGTGTATCTTTAAAGCTTTGCGATTCTTCTTGGGGAGAAGGGGTTAGAAGGGGCCAGAGTTCAACAGATCCAGCATGTCCAAGGCGCCATATCCCATGGCTGATTGCTGTAGAAGAGGAGGAAACACCGCGAAGAGATTCAGGGTCTTTAAAAACAGCATCAACGGTTTTTAAAACGGCTTCTGTCGACCGATAAGAAAGACTCAGTTCATGGGTATGCCAAGGTTCATTTTTTTCAAGGGTGTGTGTTTTAAAGAAAGAATTTTTTTCCTTAAAAAGAAGAGGATCTGCTCCTTGAAAACTATAAATGGATTGTTTTTCATCTCCAACAACAAAAAGAGTTTTAGGGGAAAGAGAAGAAGAATTGTTTTCCTTAAGATGGACGAGAAGCAAAGTTAGAATTTCCCATTGTAGAGAATTTGTATCCTGAGCTTCATCCAGTAAAATATGATCAATGCCAGAATCGAGTTTGTAAAAAACCCAAGGAGCTTTATGGGAATCTTTTAGGAGGCCCCGTGTTTTGAGAAGAAGATCTGTATAATCAAGGGTATTTTTTGAAAATTTATATTTTTGATACTCTTTAAGCACAACGGAAGAGAGTGTGTAAAAGGAGTGATTGAAAGATAAAAACAAAAGCGTGCGATGGCGCTCTTCGATGTCGAGAAGACGGATTTGTTCTTGGAGAAGGGCTTCTAAAAGAGCTGGATACTTTTCTTGGGAGGCTTTTTTCAGGAGGCTCTTACGGGGTGTTTTTTCAAGTGTTAAAAAAAGATCACGATAGCGGGGATACAGGTGTGTTTTTTCAAGGGTTTGTAGCACGAGAAAGTTTTTTAGAAAAAGACCTTTTTCTTGGGAAGAAAGACTCTCTTCTTCCATCAGAAGGCGACTAAATTGGATTAATGCCTCCTCTGGAAGAGAGGGAGGACTCAAAGATTTTTCAAGAAAAAGAGAAGGAGATTCAGAGGGCTTATTTTGAAATTTAGAGGACGCTAAAAAAGAGTCAAGAACGGGAAGATGATCGAGAATTCTCTCAAGCATTTCTTCAAAGGAAGAAGACGAAAAAAAAGGGAGAAGTTTTTCAAGCGATTCTTTTAAAGAAAGATTATCTTTTTGAAGAACAAGAAGGGTAGAGGTCAAATTTTTAACAAATTCTTGTCTTTCTTGCGTGTCTCCTATGGAAAAGTAAGGGGGGATATCTCCTTCCATGGGGAATTGCTCTAAAAGGCTATGACAAAAGGAGTGAAAGGTCTGAATTTTAAGATCAAAACTTGTTCTTAAAAGACCGCGTGCGCGTTCAATATCGGAGGAGGATGGACCTCTTCCCATTAGAAATTCAAGCTGTGAGATGAGCGCAGATTCATCCGCATAAACCCATGTACTGAGCGTTTTTAAAATGCGAGCTTCCATTTCAGCGGCGGCAGCTTTTGTAAACGTTAGGCACAAAAGACGATGGGGAGAAGTCCCTTCAACCAAAAAGGACAAAACGCGGTCTGTGAGAACTTTTGTTTTTCCAGAGCCCGCAGAGGCCTCGACCCAAAGGCTTGCCATGAGATTCAAAGGTGGAAATGGATGGGAGGATGGTTTCATGGAAAAAAACTTAAGACAGGCGTTAAGAACTGCGTTACAAGGTTGACCTGGGAAAGCTTCTAGATTTTAGAAAAAGAGAAGAAGTTTCTTTATCAAATTAATGCACTTCATTTCTGGATATATTTAAAAAATATCAGACTCTATTTAGAGGGCGTTTTGCAAGCATAAAATATGTTGTATAGGAGCAAAGTGATATGTCCTAAAAGTGATATTTTTTGTAATTTATAGGGCATGGTCTTCTCAAAATAGAATGCCTTCACTAAAGAATTAGGTATCATATCATAAATGATAACCAACCTCACTGAGAATTCCTTTGTTTTACTCAGTTTCATTGTAGAAGGATCCTCTTTAAATTATTTTTTGAATCTTAGAGAAAAGAGATAAATTTTCTGGCATTGAAAATGTTGATACATTCTTAAAAATAGAGTGCGTTCGATTTGATCATTTGAGTAAAAGAGATAAAATAAATGAAAGAATTTTTAAATCTAAGAGTATTATATATCAAAAAGGGGAAAACATGATGGATACACTCTTCTGGAAAGATGATTTTGGTAATTTAGGTCAAGCGCTTAAAAGACTCAGTGATGTTATGAGACATCCGGACGTTGATAAAAATGATTTTATGCAAGATGCCGCGATTCGACGATTTGGATTTGTTATTGAGTTATTTTGGAAAGTTCTTAAAAAAATACTGAATTATGAAAAAGTTGAAAGCACAACGCCAAGAGATGTTTTAGCCAAGTCTTTTCAGTGTAAGTTAATTGATGATGAAGCTGTTTGGTTAAAAATGCTGGATGATCGCAACAATACGTCTCATGTGTATAGGCAAGAAGATGCACAAAGTATCTTTAAAAATATAAAGGACTACCTCCCTGTCTTGGATAAAACCTATGAAGCCCTTAAGAAAAACTACAATTTATAATTTTTTTTGAGAGAAGGTTCTTCATCATTTCTATTTCATATCTTGTTGAGAGGTAATGTAAGAGGGGCAGAAACATCACGTCGCTGGTGCCAGTTCTTAAGATATTGAGCTGCCAGGTTTTTATCTTTTAGAATGAGAATATTTTCAGCGTTTGTTGTCTCTGCACTTTTGGAAAAATTAAAACTTCCCGTGAGAACAATATCTTCATCAAAGATCATCACTTTGTTGTGGGCAAGCCCTCTTTTGATTTTATCGCTATAGACCGGTATGCCTGCATCCAATAAAAGAGAATGAAGACTATGATGTGATCTTATCTGTTTTCCGTCTAAAATGACCGTAACTTTCACACCTCTTTTAAAAGCCGCAATAAGGGATTCAGTTATTGGGCGTGAGGTAAGAACAAAAGCTTGGACAAAGATATTTTTTTGAGCATTTTCAATGTAATGCGTGATTCTGTCTGTGCAGTGCGTTTGCGGAGAGAAACAGGCTTCACAGCTTTGATAAGACGTGAGTGTAATGGGAGGGGGCGATAAAAAGAGAACAAAACAAAAAAGCCCAATAGTGAGTCCAGCAAGAAAAGCTTGTTTTTTACTTAAAAATTGAGACAATTTTTTCATTGGTTTTTCATTTTAAGAGAATTATTGAATCAAAAAGTTTTTCTGTTTAAGTTCATATAATATGAGACTATAGCATTGCAACCATTAAATGGACACAACGAAGAGAGGTATTTTTTAAATAAAATATCTCTTAATGAAATTGACGCGGTAACTTATAGTAAGTATACTAACCGTATATCCAACTTTTAGGGAGCATACTTATTGAAAAAGCATATTGAAAGAATTTTAAAATTAAATCTTCCAGAGGATCAATCTTGCTTCTTATGGGGAGCTCGTAAAACAGGGAAATCTACGTATTTGAAAGAGCATTATCCAAATGCTCTAAGGATTAATTTGCTTGAGGCGGAAACCTATGAAGAATATTTGAAGGCGCCTCAAAGACTAAGGTATAAGCTTCAAAATGTAATAGAGTTACCTCTGATAATCATAGATGAAATTCAACGGGTTCCAGAACTTTTAAACGAAGTGCACCTGTTAATTGAAGACAGAAATGCTCAATTTATTCTTTGTGGATCTAGTTCTAGGCGCTTAAAAACCTCAAGGTCAAACATGTTGGGAGGACGTGCTTGGAGATATATGTTTTTACCTCTTTGTTATCCTGAGCTTAAAGAGCTGGACTGGGTAAAGATTTTTAATAATGGGCTGTTGCCTTCTCATTATCTGTCTTCTAATCCACAAAAAGCTCTTTCTTCTTACCTATATGATTATCTGCTCACAGAAGTCCAAGTAGAAGCATCGATACGACAAAGAGAGCCATTCGCACGTTTTTTAGAAGCCTTAGGCTTTTGCAATGGAGAAATGATTAATTTCTCTAACATTGGTCGAGATTGTGGGGTAAGTAAAAATACAGTTAAAACATATTTTGAAATCCTTGAAGACATGTATCTTGGATATTTTGTAAGGCCTTATAAAGCAAGAACCAATAGGCAGGTTATCCAAGAAATTCCTAAATTTTATCTCTTTGATACGGGTGTTGCTTCTTATTTAAAAAAGTTTCATTATACACAAATGAAAGGAGCGGATGCGGGGCATGCTTTTGAGCATTATGTATTACTCGAGCTCATGGCCTATAAGCTTTTGAAAGACAAAAGAGATGATATTTTCTATTGGCGGACAAAGGATGGATATGAAGTAGATTTCATTGTTCAAAATATGGCGATAGAAGTCAAAATGTCTTCGCGCATTGATAAACAAGATCTTAAAAACCTTCTCATATTTTCTGAAAATGAAGACAAATCACTTCATGTTGTTTGTTTGGAATCTCATCAAATGACGATAGAGGAAAATCACAAGAAAATTCATATATGGCCTGTTGAAGAATTCCTGAAAGCTTTGTGGCAAGGAGATCTATGGACCTAAGGAGAAGACCCATTACTGAGGAAGAAGCCCTTATTTTACTTAACTGTTACAACGAGTGTCTTTGCAATATAATCATGGAGGCCTTGCTTACGCGGGGTAAAGGCAATCATGATGTATCCAATGCAAAGGAAGAGAGAAGAGAGGTAACTTGCAAAGAAACGGCCCGTTGCATGTAAAAAGGAAATCCTCTTCTTTTCATAGTCTGTAATGCGCATGGAAAAAAGCATCATTCCTGGGGTTGCTTGATACTTAGAAGACTCGAAAATGGAGAAATAAAGCCATGCAGAAACGATGAGCCACCCCGACCAATTTACGTGAACGTTATTAAACCAGCCACTGTGTTCTCCGGCGTTTACAGCATGAATGCAATTTTATCCCTCCTGACAAGAAAAAACAGGCGTTCCTACTAAAGAAAGAACAACCCCCACAACCCCATAAACCAAGATGTGATCAAGAAGCCCTGCTGCAAGACGTCGCCAAAATCCTGAATAGTGCATTCTATTTTTCCCTTATTTGTTTTATTCTTATAATTTTTCATTACTTGAGTTGAATTTTATCTTACTTTTTAAAGAAAAAATAGTGAAAAATTAATAGGGTGTAGATTCATAAGAAAAGAAAAAAATTTAACTTTCTCTCCAGTCCTTTATTTTTAAATCAGGGATAAGTGTGAATTCTTTTACATTTGAGGTGATGAGAATAAGGTGGTTTACTTTTGCCGTAACCCCAATAAGAAGATCATAGGCCCCAATGGGCGTTCCTGTTTCTTTAAGATGAGAACGTAGAGCTCCTGCATAGGAGGCTTCCTTGTCTCCAAAATCGAGTATTGTCACTAAAATTTTTAACTCTTCCCAAAGGGGTCTGATTTTGATTTCTCGTTCCGGGTGTAATTTGAGTCCATATTCTATCTCCATTACCGTTATGGAAGAAGTTGCCAAATCGTCTGGAGAGCAGCTCTCAAAATGCATAATAATGTTAGGGTCTTTTCTAAAAAAATAAGACAAAGTACATGTGTCTAAAAGATATTTCATGAGAAAGGATCCTGTTTTGGGCTCAGAAGGCTCTTTCTAAGTTCATGGGGCAGGGGAAAGTCTTCAATGGCTTCAAACTCAAAAAATCCCTCTTTCCATGTAGACTTAGCATGTTGCGTGAGAAATGCATTGAGGGCTTCTCGAATAAGAAAACTGCGACTTACATTATTTTGTTTGATGTAGTCTTCCAGTCGCTCAAAAAGCTTATCATCTATATATACATTTGTATTCATCGGTCCGTCTCCTTAAGATAAGTTATAACATGTTATAACTTTTTTGAAAAGGTTAATTTTTTGAGTCAGAAAGAAAAGCCCTCTAAAATTGAATGACTTCAATTTTTAGGATAAAGAAATAGAGCAATTTCTGAGAAATCAAAGAGAAGAGCTCTCCGATAAAAGAGCTTCCAAAGGGCCTGCCCATTCTTGGATACGGGCCAGATGGGCATAGGAAGAATGAGCATAGGGCGTTGCTCTGAAATGCCCAGGAGTCTCAATATTATAAAAAAAATCTAAAATTTCAGTTAACATTTGAGAGGTGTTTTCGATAAGAGTTTCTGGATTTTTTAAAGTAATGAGAGGAAGGAGGGCGTCTTTTTTAAGGGGCCAATAGCTTAAGGCAATATTCTTTAAAGGACGGTTTTGGGAGATTAAAGTTTCTTTTAAGAGGAGCCCAAGGAGCGGAAGTTGAGGACTAAGACCTGTCTCAATGGCATTTTTCGGAGGGGTAGATCCTGTTTTGTAATCCATAATATGGAAAGACTCAAGGGTTTCCTCCAAGCGATCTATCCGGCCATTGATCTCGAAAGGCTTTGGGTTCGTTAAAATGGAAAAGGGATGAGAAACACTTACTTCTCTTGAAATAGTTAAGAGCTTGGAACACTGAAGTCTCTTTTCATGCTGGGTCCAGAAATTTTTTAAAATACACAAAAAGCGATGGGCCCAAAAGTACTGTTCCCCTCTTGAAAGAGCCTTGTAAAGAGATGTATTTGTAAATTCTCTTCTCAGCACTTCTTCTGAGGGAAGGGAGGGCTTTCCTGAAAGATTTTCAAGAGAGGTGTGAATGAGGGTTCCAAAATCAGAGGCTGTGGGGAACGCCTCAAAAGGCTTTAAAGGACGAAGATTTAAAATGGTTTGCGCATAAAATCCATAAGGGTCTTTTGAGAGCATTTCAATCATGCTTGGAGAGAGGCGATGGGGACGCGCAGAAAGAGGGGGGTTCGCTTCTGGAGGCATTATAGGAGAAGAAGAGAGAGATGTAAGGGCTTTGAGCAGAGGGACTTCAAGGGGCTGTGCAAACGAGAGATTTTGAGAGTCTAAAAATGTGGTGAGATGAACGAGAATACGTGAAGGTCGCTCTATCCCCGCCTTTGTTCTTTTAGAGCGCGTCAGCAGTACTTCTTTATTTAAAAATCCGTGTAAAAAATCTTGGATAGAAACCCCGACGCGTGCTTCCAAAGGAGGAAGAGAAAGCGCCTCTCTTAAATTTTTATGAATCCAGGGGTTGGTATGGGGAAGGTCGGGCCAGGTTCCCTCATTAAGTCCTCCCAGAATGACACTGTCTTTTTTTAAGAGTCTGGATTCAAAAAGCCCCAAAATGGAAAGGCGAGGGTGTTCAGGAAGTGTTAATTGAAGGGTGCTTTTCGTCAACAGACTTTTCAAAAAACATCCATAAGAAGAGCGTGTTAACGGGGAGAGATTTTCAGTTTCTTGAACAAGTGTTTGAAACAGGGATTCTGCTTCTGCCTCTTCGTCTTTTTGCCACAGAAGAGAGTCCCCTTCACCTGTCTTACTGAGAGCCTTTAAAAATTCTTCATGCGATTTAAGAAGAAGGGCTGGAGGAGCTCCGTTTTCAAGAAGGGTCTTGAAGGGGGTCGTGATCTCTTCAAAAGATTTTAGGAGGAGCTCAGTTTTCTCGAGGGAATCATTTAAGGCGAAATCCCCTTCTTTTTTAAAAGAGTCTAATCGATGGCGCAAAGAGGCTATTCCAGGAGAAGGTTTGAGTCCCCTTAAGGCGTAGAGTTCAAGAGTTTTAAGGGTCTCATCGAGGGCTTCTTGGTCCATTCCCAGTCGTGTCAAAGGATCTTTAAGAAGTGATATCAGAAGAAGGGGGCTTTCGTGAGAGAGAAGTGTTTGAAGGCTTGTTAAAAAATAACGTCCGACAGAGGTTTGAGCAAAAGAAGTTCCTCCGGAGTCATCGACAATAATGTCCCATTTTAAAAGTTCTGTTTTAACAAGATGAGCAAGTCTGCGGTCAGGCGTGATGAGTGCTGCTGTTTTTTGACGTGTTTCAAGAACATGCCGCATTCTTAAAGAGATGACACGTGCTTCCTCTAAAAGTGACCCTGCTTCAAAAAAAGAAACATTCTCGAGAGATTTGGCCAAAGAGTGAGAAAGATTTGGAGGAGGCTCTTTCTGATTGAGGACAGTCACGGGAAATGTTTCATTGATAAGAGACAACCGTGCAGCAAGCGTTTCTTCTTTCTGAGCACTGACAAATGGCCAAGGTTTAAGGTGTGATGGAGAAACATTGAGCTCTGATAAAAAAGAGGTAAGTTCATAAGCAGGATGGGAAGGAGATAAGGATTGAGGAGTTATGTTTTGAAAATCATTTGAAAAAGTTTCCACTAAAAAAACCCCTTTGGAACGATTAAAAATCGTCTTTAAAAAAGAGATAAAAACAGGGGAAAGGCCTCGAATTCCTGCAACAATAATGGGTGTCGTGGAAGGGGATTTGACGAGATATGAAGATAAAATTTTTAGGCGATCTTGCACGAAGGTAAGAGGATCAGAGGCCTCTTCCGCCTTTAGAATAAGCGGCCATATTTCTAAAATTGTTTTTAGAAAAAGGGTTGTTTTTTCCCAATGAATCCCATGGGTTTCAGGAATATGAAGATTTCCATCCTTAAGAGAAACATTGTGGGTGGCTAATTCTCCAAGCGTCTCGAGTAAGGCTTTGGAGAGATTTTCTTGTGCTTCAGGACTTAAGGTATGATTGAACAATCCTCCTCCCCTTCGGAGGGCTTCTGCACACAGAAGGCTTCCTCTTAAGAGAGATAAAGGCGACGGAAGGGAGAGTTCCTGAAGAGATTCAAAGGGAATGTTTTGAAAAAGACACGTTAAGAAGTCTTCTGCTCTTGGTGCGAGATCATTTAAGGTAAAAAGATTGGGCAGAAAAAGAGTGTCGCTCTGGTGCACAAGAATATGTTTAAAAGCTCTTAAAGAGCGTTGTGTGGGAAAAAGAATCGTATATTTTGAAAGATGAAGGGGGGCCTTTTGTGTGGCGTGAAAGAGACTCTCTGCAAGTGTTTCTAAAAAAGGAAGATCTGAAGAGAGGGAATAAATTCCGGAAGTGGGAAAGGAATCATTGAGGGAAAAAGAATCTAGAGAAGAAGATTGAGTCATGATTGAATGGGTAAAAAAGGGGTGAGCCGTTCTTTCCAAAGAAGATTTCCATAGATTTTTAAACGGCGAGAAGAGGTGTTTTCAAAGTCTAGAAGGAGTGTATTCGGAGGCAGAAAGATGTCTATTTTTTCTGGCCATTCTATGAGAGAAATGCCTGTTGTAAATGCATCTTCGATTCCAAGTTCGAGAACTTCAAATGGACTTTCAAGGCGATAGCAATCAAAATGGAAAAAGAGGCCTTTTTGTGTTTCATAGGATTGGACAAGCGTGAAGGTAGGGCTTGGAACCTCTTGATGAGCGGACGTTAAGCTCTGAATTAAAAAGCGTGCAAAAGTTGTTTTTCCCGCACCTAAGTTTCCCTTGAGGGCAAGAACATCAAATTTTTCTAATAAAGCAGCGATGGTTAAGGCCCATTTCTGAGTTTCTTGCAAGGAGTCTAAGGAACATGTAAATAAAAGAGGCTGGTTCTTCATAAAGAATAGTTGTAATGAGTCTTAAAGAAAACAGCAAGTCCTAACCCTAACATTTTTATTGCGATGGAGATACATATGTCAGATCTTAGTTCCTCTCAAACTTACGAGACAGACGTTGTTATTATTGGTGCAGGGCCTGTTGGTCTTTTTGCAATTTTTCAGTGTGGTATGCTGCGGATGAAATGTCATATTGTGGATGCTTTGGATGTTGTAGGTGGCCAATGTGCAGCGCTTTATCCTGAGAAGCCTCTTTATGATATTCCCGCCTACCCTCAAATAATTGGGCAGGAGCTTATTCAAAACTTAGAAAAACAAGCGGCTCCTTTTTCTCCGGTCTTTCATCTGAATCAACAGGTTGTTGAAATTTTAGAAGAAAAAAAAGAAGGAGTTCTGACTGGAAAATGGATCCTGAAAACGTCTCAAGGAATCGTGTTGATCTCAAAAGCTATTATTGTTGCAGCAGGTGTGGGTGCTTTTGGTCCAAACCGTCCTCCCCTCTCTCATATTGAGCTTTATGAAGAAAAAAGTATCTTTTATCGTGTAAAAAAACGGGAAGATTTCAGAGATAAAACTGTTATGATTGCAGGGGGTGGAGATTCTGCTCTGGATTGGGCTGTTTCTCTCAGTGAGGTTGCTAAAAAGATTTTGATGGTTCATCGGAGGCCTAAGTTCCGGGGGGCGCCAGAGATGGTGGCACGCCTTGAAAATCTCTCAAAGACAGGAAATGTTGAAATTTTAACGCCCTTTCAGCTTTTTGAGCTCGAAGGAGATGCGGCGTCAGGGCACCTACACGCTGTTCAACTCCAAGACATGGAGGGGAAAATAAGACGTGTTGAGACAGATGTTCTGCTTCCTTTCTTTGGGCTGTCCATGAATTTGGGGCCGATCGCTGAGTGGGGATTAGGCCTTGAGAAAAATCATATTACTGTAAATCCTGCAACGGCAGAGACAACAACGCCCGGAATTTTTGCCATTGGAGATGTTGCAACGTACCTTGGAAAGCTCAAATTAATTCTGACGGGTTTTTCGGAAGCCGCTGTTGCGGCCCATGCTATTTTTCCAAGAGTGTTTCCAGGAGAGGCCTTGCATTTTGAGTACTCAACGTCAAAAGGTGTTCCGGGGGAGAAAGTGTCTTAAGAAGCCGGAAATCGTCCGAATATTTTTACAAAGGGATAGAGTTCATATGAGAATCAATGGCAGAAATTATTTTTTGATCTAAGTGTATATTTTTTTTTCAGAGTAGACCAGTTATCGCGCGTTGCCTCAACGGTAATTTTCATCGTGCTTAAGACGATATGTTCAGGAAGATTTGCCTTTCTTGCGAGGGCCTTAAAAACATCCACGGTGCAAAGGTCCATTTGTTTTGTTTTTACGAGGGTTAAAGCGAGATTATCTCCTGGAAGATAAGGAGCTGTCGAGAGCAAATCATAAGCTGGAGAAAGAACAGGTGTTTTTTCATCGGGGTAAAGGAAGGACCAGTTTTTGAGGTGCATGTCACCATTGCCAACGAGAATATTAAAAACCAAACGGCGAATATATTCTGTGAGCCCTTTTTCACCACATAATGTTAAAATCATGTTTGCAATATTCGTGTAACTTACTTTGTTATATTTTTTTTCTGGGTAAAGGCCATAGACTTGTGCAAAATCTTCCATATGGATGCGGGTTTGATTGGGTCCTCTATCAAAACGTTTTACGGCGAGGGCAACTTGACCTTGAAGAGGGCCTAAAGGAGGAAGTTCTTCAATATCTTCTAGGGGATGAGAGAGATTTCAGGAGTATCAATGCCAATCGTTTTTGCCAGCGTCATGATGGCATATTCATTCTCAGGAACTTCAAAGAAATTTACAGAAGGAAGTTTAACAATCCAAGTTCCTCCGATACCTGAAGCTGGAATTGTTAGACCTCCTTTTTTTTCTCGAGAGCAGAAAATTTTAATTGTATTCCTGCGAGCGAAAACCGATACGGCATTTTTTCTGAAAAGGGTTCTTTGGGCGTAATTTTTAAATTATTTTGAAGCGTTTTTTTCATGAGAAGGTTGAATATAGATGCCTCCTGGCAAATCTTTTCCAAGTGCTTCTATGAGAGCAAATTCTCGCTCTGGGTTAATCTTGTTTTTTGTAGCAAGATATTCTCGTAAATGTCCTTCTGGGAGGAGATTAGAGAAGAAAGGATGAAGGCGTGTTTGATATGTTCTTGTATGAGGGTCAAATTCTCCAAACCTTGACATAAAACTTTGACTGAGAACGGGACGCTCGGGATCCTCACTATAGGATTTGTCAAAAGTAAAAAGCGTATCCTCTTGAGGGAGAAGCGTGATTTGTCCCACATAGCTTTTGTGTAAATAGACATCAAGAGATTTGATCATGATTTAATCTTCTTCATCAGGTTGCCACATTGGTTCATGCCGGGCACCTTCTTTCCCTTCTATAATGGCTGTTATAATTGACATTAAAGGACGTGGGACTAAAAGAGGCTCATACCCTAAAATTCTGGATATTTCCAAAAGTGTGGACACACGTATGTCAATTTTTCCATGTTCAATCTTGGAAATATGACCCTGAGGAAGGCCAACCTTATCGGCAAGTTCGGATTGAGTCATTCCTTTTTTCTGGCGCGCTTTGAGAAGCTCTTGTATGAGGGTTTCCATTATGTATCCATTATAATGTATATTTTGACATATAATATATAGATTGATATATATATAAAAGAATATATCAACTCTTTTGTGAAATTGAGATTTTAGAGAGAAAAAAACAAAAGAGAACCGTCCACCAATGCTCTCAAAGAAATTATTGGGGGGATCAATTTTTTCTGCTTTATTCTTTAGAGGAAGATCACATTAAGAACTTCTTGTTTGATGTATTATTATATATATTTTATAAAGAATTATATATAATAATATATAATTACTTAAAAAGAAAAAGAGTATTTTTTTTGAAATTATGGGATTTGTAAGAGTAGCTTTTCTCAAGAAGAAAAGCTTAGCTTCCTTCTGCCTCGGCTTCTAGAACCTTCTATTGATTATCGCTGTGAGTTGCAGCTTCGCCTGTCTCTTGTCCATGAGATCTTGCTCCTCCATCTGTCCTGGCTTGTGTTTGATTTGTGAGTCCCATCAGAGCCATTCCCATAATCAGACATAAAAGAGAGGTTTTCCTTTTCATGATTTTTTTCCTTTTTTATTATTTAAAATTCATCGCACCTCAATAGTCCATTGTAAATTCATTCTCTTTTTTTGCGAGAAGATAAGAATTGAAAGTGTAAAGCCGCAGCTAAAGACTTTCGAGAGCTGATTGAAGCTGACGCATATCTTCAGGAAAAGGACTCTCAAACGCTAAAGGTTCTTGTGTGATGGGATGCAGGAATTGAAGCGCATAGGCGTGAAGGGCTTGGCGCCCGTGTTTCCAATGGAGACCCTCCAAGAGTTGTCCAAGGGGGCTTTTTAGGGGCGTATGACCATACGTTTCATCTCCCAAAATGGGATGATGAAGCGCGGAAAAGTGAACACGAATCTGATGAGTGCGGCCTGTGTGGAGTTTACAGTCCATCAGACTCGCTATAATTTTGGGCGCCTCTTTCTTTTTAAAGGTTTTAAGTGTTTTATAATCTGTCCGAGCGTCACGTCCCCCTTTTTTAACAACGGTCATTTTTTTTCGATCTTTGTGAGACCGTTCAATATTTTTTTCAATGATTCCATGAAGCGGAATGAGTCCTCCTAAAACAAATGCTTTGTATTTTCGAGAGAGAAGCCTCTCTTTAAATTGAAGCATGAGACCTTGATGAGCGGCATCCGTTTTTGCAACAACCATAAGGCCGCTTGTTTCTTTGTCGAGACGGTGGACAATTCCAGGGCGTTTGACGCCTCCAATCCCAGAAAGACTTGTGCCACAATGCGCTAAAAGAGCGTTCACAAGTGTAGAATCAGGATTTCCAGGGGCTGGATGCACCGTAAGACCAGCTGGTTTATCAATCACTAAAATGTCATCATCTTCATAAAGAATGGAGAGAGGAATATCTTGTGCTTGAGGAATGGCCTCTGTGGCGGGGGGGACCCGAACTTGAAAGTCATCTCCTTCTTTTACCGAGTACGAGACATCAAGAATTGGGGTGTCTTTTAAGAAAACTTCTCCGGAGGTAATGAGAGCTTTTATCCGAGTACGGGAGAGGGCAAGGATGTTTTCAGCTAAGAAGGCGTCGAGGCGTGCTTTTTTTTCAAGAGGAGGGACAGTAATCTGAAAGGTTTGATACATAGAGGCCTACGATTTTCTTTTCTGTACAACAAAAAAACCCTTAAGGACAGACTCCTTAAGGGTTTTTAGAATTAATAAAAGTTCCTTTAACGGAGGATAACTTCTATGCGACGATTTTCGCGATTGGCACTCGTGGTTGCAACGAGAGGATTGCTATCGCCTTGACCAAGAGCAAGAATCGCAGCGGCTGGAACGCCAAGTTGAATTAAAGCATTCCTTCCAGCATTTGCACGCTCTTGTGAAATGTGGATGTTGGCGGCTGAGGTTCCTGTAAGATCTGTATAACCAAGAACCAAAACTTGCTTTGTTCCATTAGATTTTTCAAAGGCTTGTGCCGCAGCTTGTAAGATATTGAGTCCTGCAGAATCAAGGCTCGTTCCACCAGAATTAAAGAAAGAAATAAACAATTCTGGTTGTGAAGATTGTAAGGAAGCATGAATTTGATTTAAATCATTCATACAGTTTGTCTTACATGTTAAAGCTGCTTCTGCATTGTTGTTCGCAAGCTCAGAAACCCAGCAATCAAAATTAACCTGAAGAGCGGCCATCTCATTTGGATGTTTTAAGTCGATCCGTTGCGCAAAAAGGCCATTTATAACAGCGCGTGCTTCGGAAAGCTCTTGTAAATATTCAGGGGGCACGTTTGTCTTGAAGGGCTCAATTGGAGGAACCATCTCCCCTCCAGAAGCTCCGAGACCTTTACGTGCAAACTGTTCCGCTTGAACATAAGATGCATCGTCTCTATCTTCCTCGGCAAGAGTTTTATAATCCTCTGCGAGAGCTTGGGTAAACGCATCTCCGCCCGTAGGAGTTGTATTTTTTAGGGTATCTAGAGCTGGTGTACAAGCACCTGCAAGAAGAGTTGTTGAACATAAAGCAGCTATAAAAGCATTTTTTGAAATCATTTTAGGGTTCTCCTGTTTATGGTTTTTCTCACATGAGAGAGATAGTCATCGATGCTTCAAAAAAATAAACCTTGGGACCTCAAGCCTTAATAGGAAGGGTCCCTTACTTTAGCTTTTTATAAAGCGCATTGTTAATTTTTCTTTAATCTTTTGTAAGAATTAAAAGGCTTTAAAATCTCTCACATAGAAGATTTCATCCTTTCTTCCCAAAAAGACTCTACTTAGTCTCGATCTTGATAGTATACGCGTTGTTGTTTTTTTTTTAAAGAGATAATTACTTTTTTTAGTTTACGGTAGAGAGAAAGTTTTATATAGGCTAAGATTCCGAAAGAGCGATATAAAGTTGGCGCTTCTTTTTATCTTTGGACAAAAAGAGTAAATAATGCCAGATTTATGTAAGAGTTCATGTAAACATAAGGGGAAATTCTGTGGATCTTATTGATGAAGTTGTAGAAGAAGTTCAACATGAGAAATTATTGAATCTTTGGAGCCGTTTCAGCATTTTTGTCTATATCTTCTTAGGGTGTGTTATTATTGGTACAGGGATGTATGCTTTTTGGAAAGAGCACGAAGAGACAGAAACTAAAAAAGCGTCGGCTTTCTATGCGCAGGGTTTGAAGTTTGAAGAGTTGGGTCAGCTGAAAGAAGCTCAGGAAACTTTTCAAGGCGTGATTGCTTTAGGTGTTAATGGATTTAAAGCGCTCTCAGAGCTTTCTCTTGGGTCTCTCAGAAGCCTTCAAAAAGAGGGTGTTGAGGGCGTTCAAGGAAGTCGCAAGTTTCTGGAAGATTTAGTTTCTTTTTCAAAAACGCCAAAATCTCTTCGGAGAATTGGCGTTATGAAGTTGCTTCTGTTGGATGTTGAGTCAAAAGACATGTCTTTTTTAAAAGAAAGACTTGAGTCGCTTTTAAAAGAAAAGAAAATGGCATCTTCTTTTTTGGTACAAGAGGTGCGCGCTTCCTTTGAATATCAATCTGGAAATTTAGAAAAGTCCTATGGACTCTATGAAGCGCTTTTAAAAGACCCTAAAGCGCCTCATGGCGTTCGTCATCGTGCTTTAAGAATGATGATGTTTCTAAAGTCAAAAGAGACGCAGAAATCTCCTCAAACCGAAGAGGTGACATGAATTAAACTTAAAAGACCTCAAGTGCACTTTAATCTTTAAAGGGGGTCTTTGTAATTTATAATTTAGGTCAGAAATTACGGAAAAATAAAGCGCAGATCAAAGGAATTTTTATGAAATATTGCTCTAAGTTAACGACGACTCTTTTTAAAACGCTTAGCCCTCTCATTTTGAGTGCCTTTTTAGGATCGGTTTTTACGTCCTGTGACTGGATGGGAAAAGATCCTGCGCCGCCCTTACCGGGCGAAAGAGTTTCTGTCATGGCCTTTGAGAGTGGACTTAAGTCTGATCCTGCTCTTAAAGATGTTGCAATTGAAATTCCTAAAGCTGAGATAAACCAGGAGTGGTCTCAAATCGGAGGAAATGCTTATAATTTAATGCCTCCCCTAGAACTCCCTCAATCTCTTGAATTAGATTGGTCACGGAGTATTGGGTCTGGATCAAGCAGCAGTGAGCGCTTAATTGTGGATCCAATTGTTGCAAAAGGTCGCATTTATACCATGGACACCAGCTACGTTGTGTCTTGTTTTGATTTTGAAACAGGAAGTTTAATCTGGGATGTAGATGTGTCTGAGTCTGATTGGACAGGAATTTCTTTGGGGGGTGGAATTTCTTTCGAAAACGATACAATTTTCGTAACGACAGCCATAGGAGATGTGGTGGCTCTGAATTTTGAGAGTGGTCAAGAAATATGGCGGACATCTCTTCATTATCCGACACGTGCAGCGCCAACAGTTTCTGATGGAAAAGTATTTGTTCTAACGCTTAATAATACACTGGAAACCCTTGATGGAAAGACGGGAGAAAAGATTTGGTCTCATGCTGGAGCAACAGAAATCGCTGGTATTTTAGGATCTGCAAGTCCTGCGGTGCGTGATGGAATTGTAGTGGCCCCTTACTCTTCTGGAGAAATTGTGGGATTGCGTGCAGAAACTGGAGAGGTTCTTTGGTCAGATAACCTCGTTTCTTTGAGACAAACGGAAGGGCTTAAGGGGCTTGCTCATATTCGTGCCCATCCAGTTATCGATGATCAACAAGTTTATGCTATAAGCCATTCAGGACGCATGGTTGCCCTCAATCTCGAAACGGGAGAGCGTCTCTGGGAGCAAGAAATTGGAGGTATTTCTGCCCCTGCAGTTGCCGGTGATTTTCTATTTGTTGTTTCTTCGCAAGGAGATTTAATCTGTCTTGAAAAAATAACGGGTAAAATTAAATGGGTAAAGGTTCTGTCAGATTTTATTCCAGTTCCTGAACATGAAATGGACGAAAAACCCACCAAACCGCAAATTCACTGGATTGGACCTCTTTTGACACAAGATTTGCTTTTAGTGACAGGATCAAATCATGAAACGCTCCAAATCTCTCCCCAAACAGGAGATCTTATAGGCGTTATTCAATCTGGGGAAAAAGTCTTGATTCCTCCTATTGTTGCGAATAAAGCACTCATCTTTGTGACAGATAATGGGTATATAAAAGTCCTTCGTTAAAAAAGAATTGAGAAAGAATGTCAGATCTTACGATTGCCCTCATTGGAAGGCCAAATGTTGGAAAATCTACCCTCTTTAATCGACTGGTTGGATCTTCGCAGGCGCTTGTTGATAAAACGCCAGGACTGACACGTGATTGGCAGGAGGGAAACGGTAAGCTTGGAGATATAACCTTTAAGGTCATTGATACGGCAGGTTTTGAGGATGAAAAGACAGGAACTCTTGCAGCACGTATGTGGTCTCAAAGTTTGAAAGCCTTGAGTTATGCTGATATCCTTTTATTTGTCATTGATGTTAAAGAAGGTCTGACGCCTCTTGATGTGCAGATGGGAAGATGGATTCGAACTCAAAATAAGCCTGTTCTGCTTATTGCGAATAAAAGTGAAAATTCAAAAGAGCGTTTGAATGCCTATGATTTTTTTTCATTGGGGTTTGGTGATCCTATTTTACTTTCAGCGGCGCATGGACTTGGACTCTTGGAGCTTTATGAGGAACTTAAAAAATATGCGCCCTCTGAAAATGACTTTCAAAGAGGGAAGGGGGCTCGAAAAGAGCGTGCCATTAAAGGTTTTAAAAAAGATGATGAGACAGCAATTATTGATCTTGCCATTGTGGGAAGACCAAATGCGGGGAAATCAACTTTTATAAATGCACTTTTGGGAGATGATCGTCTTTTAACAGGAGAAGAGGCCGGGCTTACGCGCGATGCTATTGCCGTTCCATTCTCTTTTGAGGGGCGTGATTTTCGTTTGATTGATACAGCAGGGCTTCGGAGAAAAGCACGTGTTGTAGAGTCGCTCGAACGACTCTCAACCAAAGATACACTTGAGGCGATTCGTCTGTCCCAGGGTGTTATTTTAGTGCTTGATGCATTAATTCCTCTTGAAAAACAGGACCTCACCATTGCACGCCATGTTTTAGATGAAGGACGTATGCTTATTCTTGCTTTGAATAAATGGGACTTAGTGAAAGATCCAAAAGCTCATTTGAAAGAAATTAAAGAAAACGTAAAGTATGTCCTTCCTCAAGTGAGAGGTATTGTGTGTGTTCCGATGTCGGCTCTCAAGAAAACTCATATACAAGACGTCTTAAAAGCAGTGCTCGATCTCTATCCTCTTTGGAATAAGCGTCTTGGAACGGCTGATTTAAATCGTTGGCTTGAATATGTTCTGGGGCAGCATCCTCCTCCCTTAATGCAAGGTCGCCCTTGTAAAATTAGATATGTTACCCAAATAAAGAGCAGGCCTCCAACATTTTTAGCGTTTTCAAATAGGCCAGAAGAAGTTTGGCCAGATTCCTATAAAAGGTATCTCCTTAATAGCTTAAGAGAGACCTTTCATTTTGAGGGAGTTCCTTTGCGCTTAAATTTTAAAACATCTATAAATCCTTATGCAGACTCTGAAAAGTGATGAAAATCATCGCTATATCTTATCTGCAACACGGGCCCTCTCTCATGATAAAACATTTAGTCCCTCTCAAGGTTTGTTAGGTGCGGATGACACTTCAGCCAGACATGGAGCGCTGAATGATGCAGCTTTTTCTCATCGGTTTCACAGTTCAAATTTTTTGAGGGAAGTGTTTCAATCCTATGATTTATCTTTAGATGAGATGTTCTTTCTAGAGGCTTTGGAACGTTTTCGATATCATTTTTTGGGAAGCGACTTCTATCGAGGAACACGCATTTCTCTGAAGATATTTCAGGAGACAAACTTAAAAATTCAAGAAGATAAGTTAAGAGATCTTTATTTTAAAATAATCTCTTTTCTTGAAAATGAGGGAAATCCTCCAAAAAAACTTACCAGCCGTCAGGTTTCTTGGTTAAAAAAATTAAAGGATTCACTGGAAGATCAGGCTCTTTTTTTTGAGTCTTCTTTGAAATTTATTGGGGCGCGTCCGCGAAAAGTAAAGACGAAAAAAAAATCCTCTGAAACGTTTTTTCAAAATTCTAACCAAGAGCCTCCTCCTTTTGAAAATCCTTCTGAGACGGAAAAGATTATTCCTGCGTCCAAAGAAGATCTTCTCAAAAAAGAAAGTGAATCAACAGCATTCTCTTCTCTATCCCAACAGAGAAAAAAAACGATTGGTAAGGTGATTAAAGAGGCCTCTCTGATGAAGGATGCAGAAGTATTAGAAGAGGCTTATAAAATATTCACAAAAAAATATGACGAAATTATAGAAGCGTCTCGGTTAACGTCGCGTGAAGAGCGTGAGGCCTTATGCCATGAGCTTGAATCAAAATCCATGCTTTTTAAAGAACAGATCAATCCTTTAGCTCAAAAGCTCTACCGATTTTTAAAAACACAAAGTCCCATTCAGTGGAAATTTGATGAAGAAGAAGGCTATCTCAATGGTTCCAGACTCTCCCAAAAAATCATAGATCCGACCTTTCGATATATCTATAAATCAATTGTTCCGGATGATTCTTTAGGAACAGCTGTGACTGTGCTTGTCGACAATTCTGGATCCATGCGGGGCGTCCTATTACGCTCGCTGCCCTAAGTGCTTCTTTTTTAGCGCAAACCCTTGAGAGATGTGGTGTGAAATTAGAAATTTTGGGGTTCACAACGACAGCTTGGCAGGGGGGGGGAGAAGTTTTCAAGAGTGGATTCAGAAAGGAAAGCCCCCTTGTCCTGGAAGACTCAATGAGACGCGTCACATCATCTATAAATCTTTCGAGACGCCTTGGGCGCGTGCACGTCTCTCCTTAGGGGTTATGCTGAAAGAGGGAATTTTAAAAGAAAATATTGATGGCGAAGCGCTGTTATGGGCAGCTCAAAGACTCTTCAAAACAGAGGAACGCCGTAAGATTTTGATGATGATTTCCGATGGGGCGAGCATTGATGACATGACGCTTTCTCATAATCCTCCAGGGTATTTAGAAAAGCACCTTAAAAGTGTTCTTAAGACGTTAAATCATGCATCTCATCTTCACCTGTTTGCAATTGGGATTGGGCATGATGTAACGCGGCTTTATTCAAAAGCCATAACGCTAAAATCTTCAGATGCTCTCGGAAAAACCCTTTTTGAGGAGTTGCCAAAGCTGTTTAAGGAAGAGAAAAAAATTTAGAAGACTCTTAATAAAAAAATAAAAAAGTGCCCATCGGTATTTTCAATATTCTTCATTTATGCTTTTCTCGTTCAATTTCAATGGAAAACCAGGATTTATTTATCTTCTGGTTGAACATGCGTCAACGCCACAACCTTTTCTTCCGTTTCGAATGCTCAAGTACGTCATGGCCATTATGGAGGACCATTTAAAGAGGACCAAGTCACGGACACTTCCTTTTGTACTTCCTCTTGTCTTGTATACCGGAAAAAAAGAATATCCATATTCCATGGATTTTTTTGATCTTTTTGCGCCCGAAGAAAAAATGCTCGCCAAAGAAACTCTTCATGCGCCATATCCTCTCATTGATCTGAGCCAAGCAACAGATGAAGAGTTTAAAAAATACATTTGGTTTGGAAGTATGGGACTTCTTTTAAAGCATATCCATGACGGTGATATTCTTCCTTTTTTTAAAGGCTTTCTGGATCTTTTGAAAGAGATTGAAAAACAAGGAGAGACCAGATATATTTATACCCATCTTTGTCCAAATTCAGTAAAAAAGAGGTATTTTTAGAAAAATAGTGAAAAATTAAATAAATAACCTGTTGAATTATAATA